>NZ_JBHMIQ010000002.1:0-257721 GCF_048060315.1 Micromonospora sp. LOL_013 | reverse complement strand
GTTGATGCGGGCGGTCGGCCCGGTCGGCGTGCGGTGGGCAGGAGAGGCTCCAGGACTGCCCACTGCGCGTCCGTCAGGTCGTGCCGCCTCGTCACCGCTACGCTGGTCACGAGGTCTCCGTGTTGATGGTTCGTCTTGGTCGATAAGCCATCTACCGGAGACCTCGCTGTTTACCGGGCAGCGACACGCCGAAAGTCGTCACCCGCCCACGGCCGACTTTGATACACGCCCTAGCTCGAACGGTGCTGTCACCGTCGTGTCACGTTGGGCTGCCGGGGTCGGGATTGGACGGTGGAGCATGGAGGCGTGCGACGGGGTAAAGGCCATGCACGTTCGTCCCCGTGAACCACGATCACGCTTCCAGAACCTGGCTCCGTGAGCCTGTACTGAGGACCACAGGGAAGGGAGCCGGCCCATGAGCTTCGACGATCACATCGAGAAGTTGTTCGCGGAGTACCAACATCAGCGCAGCAGCGTGCTGGACCTCCAGGAACGGATGAGCAAGATCAAGGCCACGGCCACCTCACCGAGACGTGAGGTGACCGTGACGGTCGGGCAGAACGGGGTGCTCACCGACATCACCTTCCCGACCGGCGCGTACCGGCGGATGCCACCCGCTGAGCTACAGGCAACCATCCTCCAGACCTTCGCCGAGGCCAAGGAACTGGTCATGGAACAGGCTGCGGACCTACTCGCTCCGCTGCTTCCCTATGGGATGAACGCCGCCAAGATGGTACGAGGCGAGGCTGGTGTCGACATGTACCTGCCGCCTGAGGGACCACGGATGACCGGCGGCGTCCGACAACTTCTCGGCCTCGACCCGGAGCAGCCGTGAGCGACGTCAACGGCGCACTGTGGGTGGACCCGGAGGGCGTCATCTGGGTGAGCCGTTCCTACGACGGGCATCTCGCCATGTTCGACGGCGAGCTACGGCGTCTCGATGGTCTCCGGACCCGGTACAGCGGCGCGTGGGGCGACGACGAGATCGGCAACGAATTCAGGAAGCAGTTCGACCAGACGATGGATGTGGTCGAAGGCATCATCCTGGGGGTACGAGGAACCCTGGAGTACGCCGCGACGGGGCTACGGATCAGCGGTGAGGGTTACCAGCAGGCCGAGGACGAGGCCAACGAGGCTGGCCGTGCCATCGGTGCCGAATTCGCCGTACTGCCGACTCGGTCGGCGGTGCACCCTGATCCGTCCGGTACTGACAAGCCACCGGTACAGCTCTCCCCGACACAGAACTTCGTAGTCTTGGAAGACACCCCTGACCCCACCGACAACCCAGCCACACAACTCACCCCGACACACAGTCTCTCGATCAGAGCCGAAGCACCGGGCGACTCCGCCGCCGCGATGCCGCTGCTGTCCTCGCATGTCACCTACCGCACCGACGGGGTCCTCATCGACGAAGCCCCGGTTCCCGAGGGTTACGAGCTGCAGAAGCTGAACACGTTCGGAGACGGCGTCGCCCGGCTCGACCTCAACTGCTACGACTCGGTCCAACCGCTGGTGGACCACCACGTCGTCGCCGGACCGGACAACCGACCCGTCGACCCGGGAGACGGCCAGTTGTTCCTGGTCAGGACCCGGGATGACGCCGACTTCGACCCGGCGTCCCCTGGATACCAACCGATGTTGGTCAGTTTCCTACCCGACGGCACCGCCGTTCCGATCTGACCCGCGCTCATGGTCAGCTTCAACATCCCCAACGATCCGAACTGGCAGTGGGCGTACGACGCGATTCTGTACACGGTCGGCGAGAGGTTCCCCAAGGGCGATCCGCCAGAGCTGAAGGCGTTGAGCGTCGAACTCGACGCCTTCGGGCGGGACCTGCTGAGCACCGTCGCGGCGATCCAGGCCCTCGGCGCGGGACTGCACGGCAAGCTCGACGGCCCGGCGGCCGACGCGTTCGCCCAGTTCCACCGCACTATCACCGATCCGGTGCCGCAGGGAACGCGGCGGGCGCTCGTGGCGAGCAACATCGCCGACCAGGCCAACCAGCAGATCGACTACGGGCAGGTCCAGATCGTCGTCGCGGCGTTCGTGATCGTCCTCGACATCGCCCTGGCGATGGCCTCGGGCTTCGGCGCCTCGCTGGTCCCGGCGTACCTCAAGATCGGCCAACAGATTACCGAGAAGCTGCTCGACAAGCTGGAGAACCGGCTACACCAACTCATCGCCCGGCTCGCGCTGGAATCCGTCGAGGAGGGGGTCCAGGAGAGCGCCGAGAACGTCGCGGCGCAGGGCATCGTCCTCGCGAAGGACAACAAGAGCGGCGGCTTCGACTGGACGGACCTCGGCCTTTCCGCCGCCGGTGGCGTCACGATCGGTGCCTTCGCCAGCGGCTTCCAGCTTGTCGGCGGACGGTACTTTCCCAAACTCGCGAACACCTCGCATGGGAAGGCCGGTCTGGGGGCGGGAGGCGAGACGCTGGGCGAGTTCGCCTTCATGGCGATGCTCGGCGCGGCAAGCGGGTTCAACCCGTTGGCCACCGCGGTCTCGTCAGCCGTCGGCACGTATGCCAGCCACAACGCGTACAAGTTCGGCAAGGCGATCGGTGGCGACGACAAGAAGACTCCCGATGCCGACAGCATCGCCGGCCCTGGAGACCGCAAGAATCTGGTTGAGCGCGGCAGCGGCGCGAAGGGCGAAGCCGTCGGCGGTGGCGGCGGTTCCGAGTACGGTCAAGACCCGTCCGGGAAGGGCGGGGGGCTCCAGGCCGGCTCGGAGAAATCAGCAGGCGGCTCCACCGATCCGGCGGCCGTCGGCGGGTCGGACGGGGTCGATCTACCAGCCGGAGGTGCCCAGCTACCTCTCTACAGTGCGACGCCCGGCCAGGGTGGGCCGTCGCCCGAGGGCGCACCGCCGGATCAAGCCGAACTGCCGCCACCCGAGAGTGCGCCGCCGCCGTACGACGGCGCACTGCCCGGGGGCGCGCCCACACCGTACGACGAGGCGCCGCCGCCCTACGATGCCGCGACGGGTCACGGGCAGCCGACCGACGATGACCTTGCCCCGACGCCGGTCGGAGCCGGAGTGGGGTCGCCCCAGGGAGATCAGCATCCGCCGGCCGGCAGCCCCGCTTCCCCGACTGTTCCGAGTGGCACCGCGCCTCCGCTCGTTCCCGGCGGTGCCGCCGCGCCGGAGGAAGGCGACTCCTTGGCATCGGGCCAGGTGCCCGTAGCGCCGAACGGCGGAACCATCGGCGGCGTAGACCCGTCGCCCGACGTCGTCCAGCCGTCAGGCGACCAACCGGGTAGCGTCGGGCAGCCGGACAGCCAACCTGCGGTCACCGCGCCGGCCGACGACGGGCGGGGAGGGCTACCGGGTTTCGACACCACTCCTGTGGGTCAGCCCGCACATGGCGTGGCGGACTCTCCGCCACCGTTGAGTCCGGTTGCTCCGTTGGGCCCGGTGCCGTCCGCCGCCGACATCGTCGTGGAGGCAGGCCCGCAGTCGACCGGTACGCAGCACGACGCTGCCCGGGAAAGCCCGAGCTCCGCGCACCGGGGCAGTCGGGACGTTACGCATACCGATACGCCTCCGGCCGCGGCGGTCGTTGCGCCTACCGTCGGATCCGCTGGCGTCATTCCTCGACTGGACAGCACCGTACCTGGACTGGACGGCACCGTACCTGGACTGGACGGCACCGTACCTGGACTGGACAGCGGCGTCGTGGCACCGGCTGCCGCCACGTCATCGAGTACCGCCCCACCGCCCGGCGTCACTGCCCCGGTCGCACCATCCACCGCCACCACGACCAGCGGGTCACCCGGGGGGGCCATATCCTCCTCGGCGGCCGCGCAGAGCGGGCCGGCCGGCGCCCGGACAGAAAGCCCGTCGACGACCGGACCCGCGCTGGGTACGTCGGGCCGACCGTCGCCGGTGCCGCTCGCGCCGCTGGACACAGCGGTGGGGCCAGCCACCCAGGCAGCCCTGGCAGACACGCCGGCTGCGCCGGTAGACAGCTCGGTTGCTTCGGCGCACCCGTCGGTTCCCCCGGCGCACCCACCGGCTGCTGTTCCAGGACGGACCGATCGTGCGGCCGGGCACCGACCGCAGTCGCGGTCCCACACGGACCCGCCCGAGCACGGATCCGCTGAACAGGCCGCGCCCGCAGCGCACACGGAGTCGCAGTCGCCATCCCCGCAGCCCCAACGTCCGGCTGCCGGGCCTGTCGCCGACCGGGTCGAGACATCGCCACCGGTGGTCGCGGTCGACGGTCCCGCGATCGAGGCTCGGTCTACGCCACCTGCCGTCGCGGGCACCGAAGCTGCGGTGCCGGCTGAGGCCGACCGCGCGCCGGAGTCGGTCGCCGCGTACGAGCATGGCCGAGGACGGTCGTTGCGCGACGTACCGCCTGCGGTGGTCGTGAAATCGACCGCCGAGACGCTGTGCGTCGGTGACCCGATCGACGTGACGACCGGTCGAATGATCTTGACCGAGACCGACATGATCCTGCCCGGCCTGCGCCTCACCCGTACCCACCGCTCGGACTACCGCTGGGGCCGCTCCTTCGGGCCCAGTTGGGCCTCGACGCTGGACCAACGGGTGGTGACCGACGACCGGCACGCCTGGTTCCTGGCCGCCGACGGCTCGATCCTCACCTATCCGTTGCCGGCCGAGGGCGACGAGGTGCTGCCGGTCCTCGGCCGCCCAGATCGACTGCGTCGGCTGGTCGGCGGTGGCTGGGCACTCGTCACCGACGGTGCCCTGCTGCTGTTCGCCCCCGCCGGGGGCGACGGTGCGGCGATGCTGTCCGATGTCGCGGCGGCCGGTCGACGGTGGCACGTCGTCCGCGAAGACACCGGCGCACCGGTGCTCCTGGCGTCATCCACCGGGGACCAGGTGGAGCTGCGTACCTCCGGGGAGCTGGTGACCGGGGCGCTGTTCGTGCCCGCCGACGGCGACGACGAGGTAGAGCTGCCGGCGTTCGGGTACGACGAGCGACGCCGGCTCGTCGAGGTACGGAACTCGTCCGGTGACGCGGTGCGGCTCAGCTACGACGAGGACGGCCGGATCGTCCGGTGGGACGACCGCAACGGGGAGTGGTACACGTACGTCTACGACCGCGCCGGCCGCTGCGTGTCCACCGACGGTACCGGCGGGCATCTGCGGTACGCGTTCGAATACCTCGACGGTCGCACCGTCGTGACCGACTCACTCGGCGGCGTGCACCAGTACGCGTTGAACGACCGGCTCCAGGTCGTCGCCGAAGTCGATCCGCTCGGCGGCGTCACCCGGTCGCGGTGGGACGCGGCGTACCGGCTGCGGGAACGGACCGACCCGCTCGGGCGGACGACCCGCTTCACGTACGACGACCAGGGGCGGCTGGCCGCGACGATCCGCCCGGACGGCAGCCACCACCCGGCCGGTGACGACGAGCCGCCGACCGATCTCGTACCCGGAACCGAACTGGTCCGCGACGGCCTCGGCCGCATCAGGTTGGCACGCCGGCCCGATGGCACCGTCACCGAGTTCGGCTGGACGGCCGAGGGTGACCTGGCCTGGCGCGCGACCGCACATGGTTCCACTCAGGAATGGCATTACGACGGCGAAGGGAATCTGGTGGAGACTATCGATGCTCTGGGGCGTTCCGTGCGGATAGAGTACGGCTCGTTCGATCTACCGACGGCGCGGATCGACGAGGCGGGCAACCGTACCGAGTTCAGCTACGACACGGAGTTGCGGCTGGTCGCGGTGACGAACCCGCGTGGCCGGGTATGGCGGTACACCTACGACGCAGCCGGTCGTCTCGTCACCGAGACCGACTACGACGGCCGCACCCAGCGCTACGCCTACGACGCCGCCGGGCAGCTGACCAGCCGGACGAACGCGGCGGGCGAGACCGCCCACTACCGCTACGACCTGCTCGGCCGGGTGGTCGAGCGCCGCGTCGGCGACCTGGTCACCCGGTTGGGGTACGACGCGGACGGCTATCTCGCCGAGGTGACCAGCCCGGACGCGGTGGTGCGGTTCGAGCGGGACGACCAGGGTCGGGTGGTGGCGGAGAGCATCAACGGCCGTACCGTCCGCACCAGTTACGAAGGCGACGAGGTGGTGGCCCGGACCACGCCGTCGGGTCGGGCCAGCCGGTGGACAATGGACGCGGATGGCCTGCCGGTCATGCTCGTCACCGGCGGGCACGTGGTGCGCTTCGGCCACGACGCCGCGGGCCGGGAGGTCAGCCGGACCGTCGACGAGGTGGTCGCGCTCCGTCAGACGTACGACGTCGCGGGCCGGCTGTCGGCGCAGCACATCGCCGACATCGCCGTACGCGGGTTCGACTACGACGGCAACGACCGGGTGGTCGGCATCACCGACACCCTCGGCGACGACCTTTCGTTCGAGGCCGACGAGGTCGGACGGATCCGCACGGTCACCGCCGCCGGTGGGGCGCGGGAGCGCTATCACTACGACGTGGCCGGTGGCCTCGCTGGCGTGGGCGACGGGCGCTGGGAGTTCGACGGCAGCATGCTCCTGCGGTCGGACGACGCGCGGTTCGACTACGACGACAGCGGCCGGTTGATTGCCCGGACCGACGCCGGGGGCACCTCGCGGTTCGTATGGGACGCGGAGGACCGGCTCGTGCGGGTCGTCACGCCGGGCGGGGACCAGTGGCACTACCGGTACGACGGTTTCGGTCGGCGGGTCGCGAAGCAGCGCCTCGCCGGTGACGGTTCGGTCGCCGAGGAGGTGTACTTCGCCTGGGCGGGCGACCTGATGGTCGAGCAGACCGACGGTGCCGACACCATCTCGTGGGACTACTGGCCCGACGGCTCGGCACCGGTGACCCAGACCGGCGGCGACCAGGGGGTGGACACCGTCGTCACCGACCTGATCGGGACCCCGACCCATCTGGTCGAGTCCGGCGGTCAGCTGCGCTGGTGGTCGCGCGGTGACCTGTGGGGCCGTGGCGGTGACCCGGCGGGCACCCCGCTACGGTTCCCCGGCCAGTACCACGATGTCGAGACCGGACTGCACTACAACCGGTTCCGCTACTACGATCCGGCGACGGCCCGCTATCTGAGCCCGGATCCTCTCGGCCTGGCCGGCGGACCCAACCCGACCGCGTACGTCGACGACCCCCTCACCATCGCCGACCCGCTCGGCCTGATGGGCTGCGGCGTGGGCAAGAACAAGAGCAGCGGCAGCAGCAGCGGCAGCAGTCGACGGAGCTCGCGTGAATCGGACAGCTCCAGCCGGGATGGCGGGTCCCACCGGAGAAAGCGCCATTCGCACAGCGAACCGAGTCATCATCCGAGACATGGGCGCCCTCCATCGAATAACGAACTGATCGGCATACCTGACTCCAGCCTGCTCCCAGCCGAGGACCCCACCGATCAAGTGGTTGATTCACCCACGAGCTACTCGAATTCACCAAGCGGCTCGACATATTTGGACTTGCGACGCGAACCACCACCAGACATCAACCCCAACTCCAGAGTCGGGAAAGCCCAGAAAGACTGGGACGAAGTCCGGGTCCGCCTGGCTGCGTACAAAAGGCTCCAAGGAAACAGCCGCCTACAAAGGCGTCTCGCAGCCTTCAAGGAACAGGTCAATTACGAACTGTCCCTGCAGGATGACGGCTATTCTTCGCAGCAGATCTTTGCAGCATCGGAAAAGTACTTTGGCTCGGCCTACGACAGAGCCAAACGCTTCGCCGAAGAGTTGGCGGAAAGTTATGCTTTTTCCGTCAATTCGGATTGGTGGGTGGAGCACCAAGACGATCGAGATTTCGAGAAGAAACTCGAGGAGGAAGTCGGGCGACTTAAATCAAATCTTGCACTATGGGGCAAGCTTGGACCCGCGGTGGCCGAGCGCATCACCAAGAGTGCGGGTCAGCGAATCCTCGAATCCACCCCCGGTGGAGTCATCTTTGACAATCTCATGTTCGGCACTTCCGGATACACCGACTACCCACCGATCTTGGAGCGCATGTGGGAAGCATTTTCACACAAACTCGTCGATGTCTCCGGAGGAGTAATCGACGCTCATGTCTTTCGAGCTGTCATGGTCCCGAGCGTATTGCACGACGTGGAGTTTGAGGCGCTATTCGAACTTGTCAAGCAGGGTCGGATCGATGGTTTGCGCATCGTTGCCTGGGAATTCGTAAGCAAAGGCACGATAGCGAAAAGGCACGAGTATCTCATACGCAACAGAAGCGAATACGAAGCTGTCCCCAAGCTTTACAAGGGAAAAACCACTCAATCCTTCGATGCGCAACAGAACGACCTGTATCAGCAATTTAGATATCGCGAGGCAGAGAACAACCGGAAAGGATTGCAATTCACAATCCCCAACGTTACCCCAAATGAACGACGGGACAGCGATTACATATACATTCTGTCCCAATTGTTTGAGGGCACTGACGCCGACCAGCGAAGGAGGTCGATCCTCAGAGCGGATCAAGATGCTGAATCTTTGATTGCACACTTAACTCACTTCCATACGACGTTCGGGCAATCCCCAGAGATACGCGACCTGAATAGAAAGCTGATGGAACTTCAGGTCGCGCAACAAGACGAGGAGTCGTCCATCAACGACACGTCTGTCGGCGACATCACCGCGGGGATGTCGCGGGCACGCCTCGACTCAGATGGAAGCATCTACGTCCCCCCAACGCGACAGAATACCGGGACATGGGCAGATGCTTCGGACTTGAGTAAACCTCTTGGCTATTTTCCTAATCGTTCTATTATCGAAAACTGGGAAGCATTTTCCGAGGATTACACCTTCTCGCAACCTGCTCACCCTCAGCGCCAGGATTCGATGGCAACATCACCGAAGCGCCACTCGTGGTCACGGAGGAGGTCGAGCAAGGACTCCAGCTCTTCCTCTCGAAGCTCGCGCTCGGGATCCGGTAGCCCTGGATATCATTCGAGTCGAGGAAAATCCACCTCATCGTACGCCGCCATTCAAGAAGAGGGGTACACCCAACAGAACTACACCCAACAGGACTACACCCAACAAGATCAACCACAAGATAGCAACTCGCAACTAACAAACTACGGAACGAGGTACAAACAGGGTGACGTAACATATGACCATAGATTGCCAGCAGCCACACATCCAAACGCAACCTGGACTACTTCGTCGAGCAGCGACCCGTATTACGGTGGCGCCTACGCGGGACCGTCGTTCGGCGACAATTCGCCGTACTACACAGCGAAGAGCACCGAGGAGACCGACTGCGAGGGCG
The DNA here is from genome assembly GCF_048060315.1 of Micromonospora sp. LOL_013. Classification (NCBI taxonomy): domain Bacteria; kingdom Bacillati; phylum Actinomycetota; class Actinomycetes; order Micromonosporales; family Micromonosporaceae; genus Micromonospora; species Micromonospora sp. LOL_013. The sequence continues at coordinate 248,516 of NZ_JBHMIQ010000002.1, read as the reverse complement.
ACCCGATCGACGTCACCACCGGCCGCATGATTCTCACCGAGACCGATGCCGAGGTGCCGGGTCTGCCGCTGGTGCGCACGTACCGCTCCGACTACCGCTGGGGACGGTCGTTCGGCCCGAGCTGGGCCTCACCCATCGACCAGCGGGTCATCATCGACGGTGAGCAGGTGCGCTACCTGGCCTCCGACGGATCTATCCTGACCTATCCGCTGGTCGGTGAGGGTGAGACGGCGCTGCCGACGATCGGGCGGGCATGGCCGCTGCGCCGGCTCGTGGGCGGAGGCTGGTTGCTCACCGACCCGGTGTCCGGTCGGGTATCGCTGTTCGCCCCGGCGGTCCACGGAGAATCGCTGGTCAGTGACATCACCGACGGCGGACTGCGGTGGTCGGTCGCCCGTGACGACGACGGCACGGTCACCGAGCTTCATTCGTCGGCCGGCGCCACGATCGAGATCTCGTCGTCCGAGGGGCTGGTGACGGCGCTGCGACTGCCGGACCATGACGGGCTGCTGGTGGAGGCGAGCAGGTACGGCTACGACCAGGACCGGCAACTGACCGAGGTGATCAATTCCTCGGGCGACCCCGAGCGTTTCGAGTACGCCGACGGCCGGATGGTGCGCTGGGAGGACCGCAACGGTGAGTGGTACACCTACACCTACGACGACGCGGGCCGCTGCGTCGACACCGACGGCAAGAACGGCTACCTGCGCTACCGGTTCGAGTACTCCGACGGCCGGACCGTCGTCACCGACTCGCTCGGCGCGGTGCACACCTACGAACTCAACGACCACCTTCAGGTGGTCGCGGAGATCGACGGGCTGGGCGCGACGACCCGCAACGAGTGGGACCACGCGTACCGGCTGCTGACTCGGACCGACCCGCTGGGCCGGACGACCCGCTACGAGTACGACACCGAGGGACGGCAGACCGCTGTCGTCCGCCCCGACGGCAGCCGCTCCACGACCAGGTACGACGAACACGGCCGGGAAATCTCCCGGACGGACTTCGACGGGTCCACGATCACCCGGGAGTTCGACACCGATGGCCGGGTGCTCGCGGAGGTCGACGCCAGCGGCGAAGTGGTGCGGTTCGACCGGCCGACCGACGACGGCCGGGGTACGGCCGTCCAGGTCGGTTCGGCGGTCGTCGTACGCAACGCGATACGTCAGGTCACATCGATGACCACCGGTGACGGCGAGACCCACTACCGCTACGACGAACTGGGCCGGACCATCGGAGTCCGCACCGGTCAGGGCATCACGCGACTCGGCTGGACCTTGGAGGGTGAACTGGCCTGGCGGGAACACCCCGACGGCAGCGTCGAGGAGTTCGGCTACGACGCCGAAGGCAACCTGGTCGAAGCGGTCGCCCGGGACGGCCGACACACCTACTACGAGTACGGCGCGTTCGACCTGGTGACGGCACGTATCGACGATGACAACCGCACCGAGTACGCGTACGACACCGAACTGCGGCTGACCACCATCACCGACCCGCAGGGCCGGACCTGGCGGTACTCGTACGACCCGAACGGCCGACTTGTCGAGGAGACCGACTTCGACGGTCGCACCCAGCGGTACGCGTGGGACGCAGCCGGTCAGCTGGTCGAACACACCAACGCGGCCGGTGGGGTCACTCACTACACGTACGACCTGCTCGGCCGGGTGATCGAGCAGCGAACCGGAGAGTCAGTGACCCGGCTGACCTACGATCCGGCCGGCCGGATCGTCGCGGCCGACGACGCCGACTCGAAGATCCGACTGGAGCGTGACGCGCTCGGCCGGGTCATCGCCGAGGCGGTCAACGGGCACACGGTGTCCAGCGCCTACGACGAGCAGGTTGGTGCGGTGACCGCGCGGACCCGACCGTCCGGGGCGGTGACGCAGTGGTCGTACGACGAGTCCGGCCGGCCCCTGCTACTGGCGGCCGGTGGGCAACGGCTCAGGTTCGGCTACGACGGCGGGCGTGAGGTGAGCCGGTCCTGGGACGCGGGTCTGTCGGTCGAACCGCCGGCGGACGACGAGGCCGCAGCCGACGAGACCCGCGACGGCGACGGTCCGGCCGAAGTCCGGTACACGCTGGACGCCGCCGGCCGGCCCAGCATCCGGTCGGGAGCCGACGGCGACTGGCGGCTCACCTGGGACCATCTGGACCGGCTGACCACGGTCACCACTCCCGACGGGAACCACTGGCGGTACCGGTACGACGCGTTCGGCCGGCGAATCGCCAAGCAGCGCCTCGACGGGGACGGCACCGTGCTGGAGGAGACGGGATTCGTGTGGTCCGGTGACCTGCTGGTCGAGCAGCACCACCGGGACGGCACCGGCCAGGTGACCACGACGGCGTGGGAATACCATCCGACGCTGGCGTACCCGGTCGCGCAGCTGACCGACGGCACGGTGTACGCGGTGGTGACCGGCGGCGCGGACGCCCCGCCGGAGCTGGTCGGCACCGACGGCCGCCGGTTGGGCGACCAACCTGGCACGCCGGTGCGGCTCGGCGGCAGGTACCTGGACGTCGAGACCGGTCTGCAGTACGACGGTCTGCGGTACTACGACCCGACGACGGCTCGCTACCTGCCCGAGTCGCGGACGGCCGCGGCAGCGGTCCGCTGATTCCCGCCTGCCCCGCCCACCCCGTGGTGGGCGGGGCAGGTCCACCCCGAGCTGACGCCGCACTACCGGCTGCCGGAGACGACCCGCCTGGCCGACCGCGCCTGCCGGGAGGTCTCCCGGCACGGCTGATATCGGACGGCCTTTCACGTTAGTCAACCGGCTTCGCCGAAGAAAGGCATGTCGTTCTTGGAATCGAGTCTACTCGTCAGTCTGCGGGCGTTAGGGTTCTTTCGGTAAGGGGACGACCTGATTGTCCCCGGTGCCGGGGGCGTCGGTGACCAGCGCGAGACCCCGGCCTTCATTAATGAGGCGGTCCGGCCTGAGGAGTTCCGTGTTGAGTGCGCATGCGGCGATGTGTCGCAGTCTGCCGAGCCTTGCCGACCGGTACGTGCCGGACGGCAATTCGTTCGGGCTGATCCGCCTGGCCCTGGCCCTTGGTGTCCTCGTGGCGCATGCCTGGCCGCTGGGCTACGGCGCGGCGAGCCTTGGCTACGGCATCTCAGCTGGGCAGAGCGAGCTCGGTTCGCTGTCGGTCCAGGGATTCTTCGTGGTTTCCGGATTCCTGATCACGGGAAGTGCACTCAAGCACTCCGTCTTGCGGTATTCTTGGCATCGGGTGCTTCGGATTTTTCCCGGCTTCTGGGTGTGTCTACTCGTCACCGCCTTTGTGGTGGCTCCGCTGGTCGCGCTGTACGAGAACGGTACGATGCGAGGGTTCTGGAGTCATCCTCAAGGTCCATTTTCCTACCTGGCGGCCAACTGGTTTACCGCCATGGAGCAGTACCCGATATCGGGACTGCTGTCGTCTACTCCGTTCGGCCAGATGATGGGTGGGCCGAGCGCGTTCGATGGATCACTGTGGAGCTTGCGGTACGAACTCGTGTGCTACGGCCTGATCGCTGTCCTCGGCGTGACTTCGGTCCTGCGCCTAGCTCCGCGGGCATTGCTGGCAATCCTGTTATTCGGCTACGCATTAATTATTCGTGACATTTCGATTGCCTCAACATGGGCATTCCGGCCAGCTCCAGTCGGGGCGGTCGGCCCGTTTCCGCTGATCGGCTCGTTCACCTCTGACTGGCTGCTGTATCTGACTTTCCTTTTTGTGCTGGGCGCCGCCGTCCGCTGCTATATGCATCGCATACCGATGGACGGCCGGCTGGCTGCGTTGGCGGCCGTCCTGCTCGCGATCAGCCTACTGTGGGGCGGATTCGTCGTTGTCGGACTGCCAGCCTACGCGTACCTGCTCATATATCTGGGTGTCGCGCTTCCGCGACGGCTCGGACGGATCGGCCGTGGGCGGGACTACTCGTACGGAATCTACATCTACGCATTCCCGGTACAGCAAGTTCTGGCACTGGTCGGCGTGGCCGAGTACGGCATGTCATCGTATATTCTGTTGTCGATCGTCGGCACGATGCTGTTCGCTGTACCGTCGTGGCATCTTGTCGAGAAGCCCGCGATGAGATTGCGGGCTCTCGATGTCGCCCGCCTGCCCCGACCCGCCCGCCCTGCCCCGGCCAGGCCGGCAGCCGCACGAGGTCCGGCGGGCAGACGGTCCTCCGTACTGCCACGAAGCGCCTACCAGGGCGGTCGTAATGCCTATTCGGCTGCGACGAACGGCACCGCGGCAGGTGACGGAGACGTTGGCCAGGTGCCAACTCCACGCGGCTGACGGACTGGTGTGGGGACGCCTGCGCACGTGCGCCAGGTCGCCGCAAGTCCACGTGCACCGCTGAAACCAGGCGCCGCCGCCACACGTCTGGGGGTATGTCGGTCGATTCGGGAACATCGACCGGACCCCGGGCGGCGGCGGGCGGGTAGCCGTCGCCGCCGGGTCACCGACAGACGGATGAGGGTGAGAACGTGGTGACGGGCCGATGGATCACAGGTCTGGGAATCGCCGTGCTGGCCAGCGCGGTGGCGGCGTGCGGCACGACCGCACCGGCCGGCGACACGACGCCGACGTCCGACCCGGACCCGACGACGGTGACCGGGACCCCGACCACCAGCCTGGCACCGCCGCCGGAGCCGACGGCACCCACGGGTGGCCTGCCGCAGGTGCTGTCCGGCACCCGGCAGGTCACCATCGTGCGGGCCGAGGCGTTCGAGTCCGGGCTGTCGATCACCGACGACGGACGGTTGGCCGAGGTCGACGACGACGAGGGCCGCCAGTCGTTCGTCGTGGTCCCGTTGCAGGGGCGGCTGTTCCTGATCGAGTCCTACCAGGGGACCAGCGGCGGCCCCGGCGCCGGTGACCCGGTCTGCTGGCGGGTGCACAACCCGGGAGACGGGGGATCCTTGTCAATCGAGGGTGCAGCCTGTGACACCGGTGACCCCCGGCAGCGGTTCGCGATCGTCGCGGCCGACACCGGCGCCGACGACACCTTCATGATCAGCAACAGGTCGGCGTACCTGCGCACCTCGGCCCGCTCCGGGCTGATCCTGGAGGAGCACGGCGACGGTTCGCCGCCCCCGGACGGGTTCCGGCTGACCGACAACGGGCCGGCGCCGACCCGGTGACCGGTGCAGGAACGACCAGGTGACGGGCGGAGCACGGCGGATGCGTGACGCCGACGAGTTCGACGCCTTCTACGCCGCGTCGGCCCAACGGTGCTCGGACACCTGTCCGTGGTGCTCGGCAACCGGACCGACGCCGAGGACGCGGTCGCGGAGGCGTACGCCCGCGCGTGCGGGACCGGTGGCGGTCCGTGCACGACTGCGACAGCCCGGAAGCCTGGGTACGCACGGCCGGCGTACCGGATCGCGGTCAGCTCCTGGCGTAAGGCGAGCACGTACCACGAGCATGACCGGGCCTTCCACGGCACGGTCATGCAGGCATCCGGGTACCACATCGCCCGAGGCGTCATCCGGGCGTTGGAGAGCCAGGTCGACAACACGGCCCGGTACATGGGCCGGACCGAGCGTGCCCTGTTGGTGGCATCCAACCGGGCCACCGGCGGATCGACGAACGCGTCGCCGCACACGACCCGGAAGGCGCCACGGCGGCGATGTTCACGCACATCACCGAAGCCTGGCTCGTCCGCCGCAGCGGACCAGGCGAGTCCGTCCGGCTGCAACGGTTAGGTACCCCGTGCGGTAACGCCCGCACAGACGCTGGTGGCCGGGTTCCCGTACGGGAACCCGGCCACCAGGGATGTCACCGGTCAGGCGGAGTAGCCGCGCTTGGCGGTCCAGTCAGCCAGCACCTCAAGATCCATCCAGTACTCCTGGCCCTCGAAGTACGGGTCGGCGATCTTCACCGTGTCACCACCGTCGCGGTAACCCGTCACCGTCAGGTAGTGCCCACCCTCGTACGAATGCGCCACCCCGTCGACGTCCGACGCCGTACCCATGATGTTCGCCACCACGGCCCGGTCGTCGTCCACGGCCTCACGCACATCGGCCTTCAGCTTCTCCACGTGCTCCGGCTTCGCCGCGGCCGCACCGATCGACACCGTCTCGTACTCGGCCTCACCGATCACCTCGTTGAGCACCCGGGTCGTCTCCTCAGCCGAATCGGTACCGGCCTCGGTCGTCCCCAGCTTGCCCGCCACCTCGTCCTGCGACGGAGCATGACCCTGCGCCGTCAACGCGATCCGCGTCGCCGCCGGACCGCAGTAGTAGAAATTCGGCTGCGCCTCGTACTCCACCGCCACCTCACGCACACCACCATCAGCGGCACCCGGACCAACGCCCTGCGCCGCCATGGCAGGAGCCACCACCACACCACCAGCGGTCAACACACCAGCAACCGACAGAGCAGACTTACGGAAGATCGTATTCATAGCAGAATCTCCGTTCCGAGGGGAAATGAACCAGACACCAGACCCACCAGGTCGATAACCGGTCACGAACGGGACAGAACAGAACACGCACAAAAAAGTCGAACTCAAATGATGCGCTCCGACCTGCGCACACCCGCCGGCCCAGGCAGGGGGCGGTCTCACCGGCGCACCGGATACAACCACCCGGGAGCGCCCGGCATTCCGCACCCGGCGGGGTCGCAGATCCGGCCGTACCCACGCCGGGCGACAGACCAGACGGACCAGGCGGGCCACTCGCCTACTCGGTCCAACGCCGGGATCCAACGCCACCCGACCGCCCGATGTTCCCCCGCGCCCAGCACCTCAGCCACCCGCCCACCGCGCCGCACCGAACCTCGCAAACGGTGCCTGACGCCCCATCGGTGTCCTGCGTCCACACGAAAAGGCACTGCTCGTGCCCGGCGGCCCTCCCGGCGCGGGCCTTCACGGCAGGTCCCGCAGGAACGCCCGGACCCCGGACCTGCCCGGCGCTCGGCACCAGGATGCCGGCGAGCAGTTTCACCGTTGTCGACTTGCCTGCGCCGTTCGGCCCGACGTACGCCACCGCCTCACCCGCCTCGCCCCGCAGTCAGCGCGCCACGCAGACCCGGGCCTTCACCGGTCGGCGGAACCGTTTGGTCAAGCCATCAGCTTCGATGGAGGCCAGGCCCGGATGGTGCCGTACCCGTGCGTCGCCGCCCACCGAACCTCCGGCCGGTGGACCACTATGATTTCCGGCCGGCGGACCACCATGCGGTAAGGGCCGATATCGGGTACGGCACTGACAGCGGCGACGGTAGCCTCACCGCCGTGACGACTGCGTACGCCCGTCGACCGGTGCTCGGCCTGGCCATGGTGGTCGGGGCCAGCGCCCTGTTCGCGATCAACGGCACCGTTTCCAAGCTGGTGCTGCGGGCCGGGCTGGACGCCCCGCAACTGACCGTGCTGCGGGCGGTCGGCGCCTTCACCGGGCTCCTGGTGCTCAGCGTCGTGCTGCGGCCCGGTGCCCGCCGGGCGCGGCTGCGCCGCCGCGAGGTTCCGCTGCTCGTCGCGTACGGGCTAACCGGTTTCTTCCTGGTCCCGATGCTCTACTTCGTGGCCATCTCCCGGCTGCCCGTCGGCATCGCGCTGCTGTTCGAGTACACCGCCCCGCTGATGGTGGCGGTCTGGGCCTGGGCCGTGCAACGCCAGCAGGTGCGGTCCTGGCTGTGGGCCGGGCTGGCGCTGAGCCTGCTCGGGCTGGCCTGCGTGGCGCAGGTGTGGGGCGGGCTGACCCTCGACCCGCTGGGGGTGGCCGCCGGGTTGGGCGCGGCCGTGATGCTCGCCGCGTACTTCCTGATCGGTGCGCGGGGCGTCCAGGACCGCGACACCCTGTCCCTGACCACCTGGGCGTTCGGCGCGTCGGCGATCGCCGGGCTGATCGTCCGCGCCGCCACCGCCGGCCTGGACGGCTGGCAGCCGCTGCTCACCCGTACCGAGGGCGGGATGCCGGTCGCGTTGCTCTGCTGCTACGTGGTGGTCCTCGGCTCGATCGTGCCGTACCTGATGATCACCGGCGCGTTGCGGCACCTGCCGGCGACCAGCGTCGGCATCGTCGGCATGGTCGAGCCGGTGTTCGCCGCCACGGTGGCCTGGGTGGTGCTGGGCTCGGGTGAGGCGTTGACCCTGGTGCAGCTGGCCGGCGGCGCGTTGGTGCTGACCGGGGTGGCGTTGGCCGAGACCGCCCGGACCGGCACCGGCGCGCCGCCCGCCGTACCGCCGGCACCCGACGGGCCGCTGCCCCCCGGACCGCAGCTGCCGGGCGGCCGGCCGCCGGCGGCTGGCGTAGTGGCGGGCGGCGGCGGGTAGGAACAGCGGTATGAGTGCACCGAAACGGGTCGCCGTCGTCGCGCACCGCAAGAAGACCCTCGGCGGCGGCCTCGACGAGTTGCGCGCGGCGATCGCCGGGCACGGCGCCGAGGACATCGACTGGTACGAGGTGCCGAAGAGCCGCAAGGCACCGAAGAAGGCCCGCCGGGCCGTCGAGCGGGGCGCCGAGCTGGTCTTCGTGTGGGGCGGCGACGGGATGGTGCAACGCTGTCTGGACGCGCTGGCCGGCCGCGATGCCACCGTGGCGATCATCCCGGCCGGCACGGCGAACCTGCTGGCGGGCAACATCGGCGTACCGGAGGACCTCGGCGAGGCGGTCCGGATCGGCTTCCAGGGCGAACGGCGCCGGCTCGACCTGGGCAGGGTCAACGGCGAGCATTTCGCGGTGATGGCCGGGGCCGGTTTCGACGGGCGGCTGATCCGCGACGCCGACCGGGACCTGAAGGACCGGGCCGGCAAACTCGCGTACGTCTGGACCGGACTGCGTCACGTCGGCGGCGGCACGCCCCGGATCCGGATCAAGGTCGACGGCACCACCTGGTTCGACGAGTCGGCCAGTTGCGTCCTGGTCGGCAACGTCGGCCGGATCACCGGCGGCATCCACGCCTTCGACGATGCCCGGCCCGACGACGGCTGGCTGGAGGTCGGGGTGACCACCGCGCAGGGGGCGGCCGAGTGGGCGCGCACGCTGGGTCGGATGGCGGTCGGGCGCTCGGAGCGCTCCCCGTTCGTCCGGATGACCCGGGCCCGGCGGGTCGACATCCGGCTGGCCGAGCCGATGACGTACGAACTCGACGGCGGCGCCCGGGGTCAGGCCAAAAAGATGAAGGTACGGGTGGTCCCCGCCGCGATCACCGTCTGCGTCCCGGCCTAATTCCGTCTGAGGGAGACGGCCTGACGGGCTCAGCGGGTTACGGTCAGCCCGGTCACGAAGGCCGACCAGGCGGCCGGGCCGAAGGCGAGCAACGGGCCGGTGACGTCCTTGCTGTCGCGGACCAGTACCCGGCCAGGGAGATTGTCGGCGACCTCGACACAGGTGTTGCCGCCGTTGCCGGACCGGGTCGAGGTACGCCATCGTGGTGTCACACTCGTACCGCTCATAGTTCCTTCACCAGACCTTCGATCAGCTCACGTGATGTAGGCTCGGGAAGCGCCTCGGTCAGCAGACTGTCCCAGATCCGCACCACCTGCTCCACACCGCTCGGATGGTCCACGGGATGCCCGAAGACCCCGTCCACATGCACCACGTCGTCGCCCTCGGGCAGGGTACCGATGACGAATCCACCGGACATGCCAGCATACGCCCCAGCGCTGAGCGGCACCACGTACAGCTTGATCCGCCGCTCGTTCATCAGCGTAAGCAGATAGTTGAGCTGCTCGCGCTGTACAACCGTGTCGCCGACGATCCGGCGCAGCGCCCCTTCGTCGACCACGGCGACCAACACCGGTGGCTTCTCCCTGGCGAGCAGCCGTTGGCGATCCAACCGCATGGCCACCTGATCCTCGACCCCGTCTGCGGTGTACAGGCCGGTGCCGGTGAAAACCGCACGCGCGTATTCCTCCGTCTGCAGCAGTCCCGGCACCAGCAACGGCTCGTACATCCGCAGCTTGACCGCGCGGTCCTCGATCGCGCGCCATGACGCAAACCAGCTCGGCGCTTGCTTCTTGTTGATCAGATCCAGCATCTCGGCGAGAAGACCGCCGGTATCCAAGGCTTCGTCAGCACCCGCAGCCAAAGTCATCGTCGGCCGGCGCCGCCCCGTCTCCACCGCCGCGATGGTGGAGGCACTGTAGTTGATTTTTGGAGCAAGCTGATCCTGCGAGACATCCGCCGCCGCCCTGGCCGCTTTGAATGCCTTGATCCACATGTCGACATCCACCAGCCGATCCGATCAGGAAAGAATGATCGAATCAACACGCTGTGGAGTTCTCGAAAGGGCAGCCGGTCGGTTCGACCGAGGCGCGGCCATCGTGATCAGTATGCGCGCGGCGGGACCTGAATCCGGAAGAGCGCGTGGCGGCGCACCGGGCCGTCGGGCACGTTCGGGTGGTCGAAGCCGCCGGCGGGGTCACGGGTCATCCCGATCCGCCGCATCACCGCCTGCGAGCGCAGGTTGCCGACGGCGGTCAACGCGACGATCTCCGGCAGGCCGAGGGTGTCGAAGCCGTACGCCAGGCAGGCGCAGGCCGCTTCGGTCGCGTACCCGTTGCCCCATGCGTCGCGGCGCAGCCGCCAGCCGACCTCTACCCCGCCGAACGGCATGTTGGCCTCCACCGGGCTCAGGCCGGTCATGCCGATGAACTCGCCGGTCGCCGCCACCTCGACCGCCCACCAGCCCCAGCCACGCTGCTCCAAGCCAGCCTGGCAGCGGGACATGGTGGTGGCGCTCTGCTCGCGGGTCGCCAGGCCCGGGAAGAACTCCCGCACCTGAGGGTCGGCGTTCATCGCCACCCACGGCTCCAGGTCGGACCCGCGCCAGTGCCGCAGCACCAGCCGCGGCGTGGTCAACTCCGCCATGGAGGCACTGTAGCGCCAGTGCCGCACGCCGAGATCGTCGAGCCCGGTCACCGGCCGGGCAGGAGGATCACCGTACGGCCGCCGCTGACCAGCCCCTCCCGGCAGGACAAGCCGGTGCCCTGCGGCCAGCGCCCGGTGACCGCCATCGGATAGGTGACCTCCACGGTACGGCCGGCGTCGGTGGTCGCCGAGAACCGCATCGGCAGTGGTGTCGCCAACCGGTGCATGATCGTGTCGCAGTCGAAGGTGACCCGCACGTCGACGGAGCCCACTCCTCCAGGGCGCACGCGGGCCTGCGCGCCCGTGTCGGCCACTGCCAGGCCAGGAGACTCCGTGTCGAGGACCCGTACGGTGATCCGCTGCGTTCCGGTGTTGGCCACGGTCACTTTGGCGTTCAGCTGCCCGTCGGCTGCGCTCCACACCTCGCCGGCGAACGCCACCACCGATCCAGCGGTGTCCGCGGCAGCCCGCTGGTGCTGGTAGTCATTGAGCAGCCAGCCACCGAGACCGCCCACGGCCACCCCGGCCAGCAGCATACCGACCAGCCGGCCCGGTCCGCGAAAGCGTCGCCGCGCCGCGTCGCCAGCCGGTGCCCCGGGCGCCGTCGCGCCGGTCGACCGGTCGAGATCGATGAGCCGCCCCTCCGCCGTCATCGGACCAGGCTAGTCGCAACGCCGACCCGGTCAGGTAATGGCCGCTGCACAGCGCACGCAGCGTGACCGTTTCGGGTTCGGAGCACCGGCCGGCAGCATGAGCCGAACACCAGAGACCTGTTCCGGCGTCGATCAGGTATCTGGCGTTCGGCTCGTGCCGCAGCGGGCAGGCGTGCAGACGGAGCACAGCGGACAGGCAGGCCGGAGCGGGGCGGGTGAGCCGGTGTGCGGGGCAGGTGCGGCGGGTGAACGGCCGCGTTCAGTGGCGGAGCAGGCCGCGTACCGGGACCGGGATGACGTGGCCGCTCGGCGGGCGGGTGCGGTCGAGCTCCAGTCCGACGTCGACGATCACCGCCCGGGTCAGCTGCGGCACCTGCGACAGCGGCACCCACTGTGCCAGGTCGGTGGAGCCGCCGACCTCGGGCCGCAGCGCTCCGCCGACGACCCGTACCCGGTAGAAGACCCCCAGGTTGTGCCGTTCGCTGCGGCCGGGCAGCCGGCGCTGCGCGGGCACGGTACGGGAGTCGACGCCGAGCAGTGACTCCACCTCGACCTGGTAGCCGGTCTCCTCGGCCACCTCGCGGACCACCGCGTCAACCGGGTCCTCGGCGTGTTCGACCTTGCCGCCGGGCAGTGTCCAGTGCCGGCGGGAGCCGCCCGGCGAGACGTAGCGGGCCAGCAGCAGCTGCCCCTGGTCGGCACAGACCGCGTAGGCGGCCACTCGAAGCCGGTGGGCAGTCATGCTCGCATTCCTCCGCGCTAGATCCGCTACCAGGAGAATAACCCTCCCAAATAGGGTGTAAATAATCCGGCGGCGGCACGATCCGGGTCACGAGCAAGATAGAGGTCATGCAGACACATCCGAACGTGCAGGCGGTGCAGGACGCGCTGAACGCCACCGACGCCCGGGACGGCTCCGGCGCCAGCTGCCGGGTGCGGCTGCTGCCCGACGCGGTGCACACCGCCGCTGCGGCGGCCGCCGCCCTCGACATCGAGGTTGGGCAGATCGCCAATTCGTTGATCTTCGACGCGGACGGTGAGCCGCTGCTGGTGCTCACCTCGGGCGCGCACCGGGTGGACACCGCGAAGGTCGCCGCCGACCTCGGCGTCGACGCACTGCGCCGGGCCACCCCGGGGTTCGTCCGGGAACACACCGGGCAGCCGATCGGCGGGGTCGCCCCGCTGGGCCACCCCAAGCCGGTCCGCGCCCTGGTCGACGTGGCCCTGGAGCAGTACCCGGAGATCTGGGCGGCCGGCGGCGTACCCCGGGCGGTATTCCCGACCACCTACGCCGAACTGCTACGGATCACCGCCGGCACCGCCGCCGAGGTGGCGTGAACGACCCCGCCGACCATGCAGCCACGGTGCCCGCGCTGGTCACGCTGCACGTCTGGCGGGTCCCTCGGCGACGGCTGCCGCGCGTGCTGGCCCGGATGGCCGTCGACGCCCGCCGGCTGCGGCGCGTCGACGGCGTACGGTTCGCCAAGCTGCTTGGCACCGGAACCGGCACCGGATTCGGGCCCACCGACGTCGACCCGACCCGGTGGGCGGCGTTGGTGGTGTGGGACGACCCGGCGACGGCGGCCGGGTTCGACACCTTGCCGGTCGGGCGGTCGTGGTTGCGGGTCGCCGACGCGCGGGTCCGCGTCGACCTGCGGCCGTTGCACAGCCGGGGCCGCTGGTCCGGCGTCGCCCCGTTCGGCGAGCCGGGCGGCGGGCCGGGCGGTGCCGGGCGTCCGGTGCTGGCGTTGACCCGGGCGCGGCTGCGGCCGGCGAAGGCGGTCACCTTCTGGCGGGCGGTGCCGCCGGTCGCCGCCGCCCTGGCTGACGCCGACGGGCTGCACTGCCGGTTCGGCGTCGGCGAGGCACCGCTCGGCTGGCAGGGCACGGTCAGCGTGTGGCGGGACACGGCGGATCTGACCCGGTTCGCGTACCGTCACCCGCAGCACCGGGCGGCCATCACCCGGACCCCGGTGACACAGTGGTACGCGGAAGAGCTCTTCGCCCGGTTCGAGGTGCTCGATGTCACCGGCGACCGGGCCGTGCTGGGCTGGGCCGGAAAGGACCGGGCCGGAGAGGACGAGGATGGGACATGCGGTGCTGGCGGCGGATGAGAGGCGGACCCCGATGAGGCTGGTGCCGTGGCTGCCGGACGACCTGCTGCGGCGGCTCGACGACGTGGTCAGCGTGTACGGCGAGGCGATGAACTACCGCGCCGAGCTGCTGGAGGTACGCCGCGGCTACATCGCCACCCACGTACGGCGCCCCGGATTCCGGGCGGTCGCCACCCTCACCGCTGAAGGCGCGCTCGCCGGGTTCGGCTACGGCTACCGGTCGGCCGCCGGGCAGTGGTGGCACGACCAGGTACGCGGCGCGCTGCCGAAACCCGCCCGCAGCACCTGGCTCACCGACTGCTTCGAAGTGGTGGAGCTGCACGTGCACCCGCAGGCACAGGGGCACGGGCTCGGCGCACACCAGCTGCGTACCCTGCTCGGGATGGCCGCCGGCGCGACCACCCTGCTGTCCACCCCGGAGGCCGACGAGCAGCGGTCCCGGGCCTGGCGACTGTACCGGCGATTCGGCTACGTCGACGTACTTCGCAACTTTCACTTCCCCGGCGACGAACGGGCCTTCGCGGTCCTCGGCCGTACCCTGCCGCTGCCCCACCCGCAGGCCGCACCGGCTGCGGGGGCCGGGCCGTCGACGGACCCGGCACCGCAGCGGTCATGAACGCACGGCGGGTGCTGCCCTGGGCGTTGTTGGCGCTGCTGGTGCTGGCCCAGATCGGCTACCCGCTGACCGGCGGCGGCACCCGGGCCGGGTTGACCGTCGCCACAGTGGTGATCGGCTTCGTCCTGTCGGTGGGCCACGCGTGGCTGACCCGGGGGCCGGCCGCCGCCGCGCTGGTGCTGGTCACCACCGGCGGCGGGCTGGCGGTCGAAGCCTGTGGGGTGGCGACCGGGGTCCCGTTCGGCGGCTACGACTACGCCGGCACGCTCGGGCCGAAGCTGCTCGGCGTACCGGTGGTCATCCCGCTGGCCTGGACCTGGATGGCCTGGCCGGCGTGGCTGGTCGCGGTGCGGCTGGTCCGCCCGACGGTGGCCCGGATCGCCGTCGGGGCGGTCGCGCTGGCCGCCTGGGATCTCTTCCTCGACCCGCAGATGGTCACCGAGGGCCACTGGACCTGGCTGGACACCGACCCGGCGCTGCCCGGGGTGCCGGACGTCCCGGTCGGCAACTACCTGGGCTGGCTGGCCGTGGCGGCGGTGATGATGACGCTACTGCGGCTCACCGCCGGGGTCGGCGCCCGACGGGCCGACGGGCCGGTGGACGCCCCGATGTACGCGCTGTATCTGTGGACGTACGCGTCGAGTCTGCTCGCCCACGCGGTGTTCCTCGGACTGCCCGCCTCGGCCGGCTGGGGTGGGCTCGGCATGGGGCTGGTGGCGGTGCCGTTCGCGGTGACGCTGATTCGCTCGCGACGGGCGACCGGACCTGCTGGACGCCCGCCACGGCAGGCGTCATGACCTGGTGGACGGTGGCGGTGGGTGCGCTCGGCATCGTCGCGGTGCTGCTGGCGCTGACCGCGGCGACGCTGGTCAACACGCTGCGCTGGCTGCGCCGGCCCGGCCCGGCGGCCCTGGTGACCGAGCCGGTGTCGATCCTGCTGCCACTGCGTGACGAGGCCGACCGGGTGGTGCCGTGCCTGCGGGCGCTGCTCGCCCAACGGCAGCTGACCGACTGGCGGATCCTGGTGCTCGACGACGGGTCGACCGACGGCACCGCCGAGGTGGCCGGCGAGGTGGCCGGCGACGACCCCCGGGTGCGGCTGATCACCGGCGCGCCGCTGCCGGCCGGCTGGCTCGGCAAACCGCACGCCTGCCAGCAGCTCGCCGACGCGGTCCCCGCCGCACCGGCCGGGGTACTGGTCTTCGTGGACGCCGACGTGGTCCTCGCCCCTGAAGCGGTGGCCGCCGCCATCGGCGCCCTGCGGTCGGTGCCGGCACAGCTGCTCAGCCCGTACCCGCGGATCGTCGCCGGGTCGGTCGGCGAGCGGCTGGTGCAGCCGCTGCTGCAGTGGAGCTGGTTGACGTTCCTGCCGCTGCGCGCGATGGAATGTTCGCCGCGTACCTCGCTGGCCGCCGCCGGCGGGCAGTTCCTGCTGGTCGACCGGGACGCGTACCGGCGGGCCGGCGGGCACGCCGCCGTGCGGGACCAGGTGCTGGAGGACATCGGGCTGGCCCGTGCGGTGAAGCAGGCCGGGGGGCGGATCGCCCTGGCCGACGGTTCGGCGTTGGCGACCTGCCGGATGTACGGGTCCTGGCGGGAGCTGTCCGCCGGCTACAGCAAGTCGCTGTGGGCGTCGCTGCCGTCGCCGACCGGCGCGGCCGCCGTCGTGGCCGGACTGTTGATGTTGTACGCGGCCCCGCCGGTGCTCGGCGTCGTCGGGCTGGCCGGGCTGGCAGCCGGCGCCGGTCCAGCGGCGGCGGTGCTGGTCGCGGCCAGTGCCGCCGGGTACGGGCTCGGGGTGACCGGGCGGGCGCTCACCGCCCGGGCCACCGGCGGCCGGGCGATGCCGGACGGATTGGCACATCCGGTCTCGGTCGCGCTGCTCGGCTGGCTCGTGATCCGGTCCTACTATCTGCGCAAGCGGCGGCGCCTCGCCTGGCGCGGCCGCCCGGTGGCCCTGCCGTGACCGATACTGCTGCGAGGAGGAGTACCGATGAGCCGGGTGGTGGTGATCGGCGCCGGGGTCGGCGGGTTGGCCGCCGCGATCCGGCTGGCCCACGGCGGGCACGACGTCACCGTCATCGAACAGGCCGACACCGTCGGCGGGAAACTGGCCCGCTGGACCCGGCAGACCCCGGACGGCGCGTTCACCTTCGACACCGGGCCGAGTCTGCTGACCCTGCCGCAGGTCTTCGCCGACCTGTTCGACGGCACCGGCGAGCCGCTGGAGAAGGTGCTGGATCTGGTCGAGCTGGATCCGATCGTGCGGCACCGGTTCCCGGCCGGGCCCGTCAGGCCGGCCGAACGGCTCGGCCCGCGCTGGCTCGACTCGTGCTGGCTCGACTCGTGCGCCGACCCGGCGGCGTTCGCCGAACGGATCGCGGTGGCCTTCGGTGACGAGGCCACCGACGACTGGCAGCGGGTATGGCGGCGGGCCCGGCGGATCTGGGACTCCTCCTGGCGGGACGTGCTGCGCCGGGAGGTCGGCTCGCCGCTGGCGATGGCGCGGATGGCGTACCGGCTCGGCGACCTGGCCGCGGTCGCGCCCGGCCGCAGCCTGCGCGGGGTGCTGCGCCGCGAGGTCCGCGACCCGCGGCTGCGGACCCTGCTGGAGCGTTACGCCACCTACACCGGCGCGGACCCGCGGCGGGCGCCGGCGGCGCTGCTCGCCGTGCCGTACGCCGAGTTGACCTTCGGCGGCTGGTATGTACGGGGCGGGCTGGGGGCGCTGGCCGACGCGCTGCTGTCCCGCTGCCTGGACCTGGGCGTGGTGGTGCGCACCGGGTCGACGGTCACCGCGATCGACGCCGCCGGCGGCCGAGTGCACGGCGTACGGGTGGCCGGTGAGGCCCGTCCGGTGCCGGCCGACGTGGTGGTGGCCAACGTGGACGCGTCGCGGGTCTACCGGGAGCTGCTGCCGCACGCCCGGCGGCTGGCCCGGCTGACCGACCGCAGCCTCGGCGGCTTCGTGCTGCTGCTCGGGGTACGCGGCCGGACCCCGCAGCTGGCCCACCACACGGTGTTCTTCCCGCGCGACTACGACGCCGAGTTCGACGCGGTGTTCGGTGATCCGGGGCGGGGTCGGCCGGCCCGGCCGGCCACCGATCCGACGATCTTCGTGACGGTCGCCGACGATCCGGCGGCCCGGCCGGACGGCCACGAGGCGTGGTTCGTGCTGGTCAACGCGGCCCGGCAGGACCTGTCGCTGGCCGGGGTGGACTGGCGCCGGCCGGGTCTGGCCGACGCGTACGCCGATCAGGTGCTGCGGGTGCTGGCCGACCGGGGGGTGGACGTACGGGACCGGCTGCTGTTCCGCGAGGTACGCACACCGGCGGACCTGGCCGCGGCGACCGGCACGCCGGGCGGGTCGATCTACGGTACGGCCGGCGGGCTGCTGCGGCCGGCGAACCGGGCACCGGCGGCCGGACTGTTTCTGGTCGGCGGGTCGGTGCATCCCGGTGGCGGGCTGCCGATGGTGACCCTGTCGGCGCAGATCGTCGCCGACCGGATCGGCCCGGCCGGCCGGTAGCCCCGGGCTCGGAGGGCGGAGCCAAGCCGGTGCGGCCGGGTCGGCGGACCGGGTCAGGCCAGGGCGCGGCGGACCGCGGTGAACAGTTGGCTGAGCCCGAACAGGCCGAGCAGCACCCAGACCGCGGTGGCCAGGGTGAGCACCCCGGCGGCGAGGTCCGGCGCGATCAGCGCGGCGGCACCGGCCAGCAGCAGGCCGACCAGGGCGATGCTGACCCGGGTCGGTCGCTCCCCGACCGTCACCGCGCCGATCTCCCGCATGCCGGCTGCCGCCGCCCGGGCCCGCAGGTACTCGTGCAGCCAGGACAGTGTGCCGGCGGCGACGACCAGCGGGCCGGCGGCGCCGGCCAGCCAGAAACCGAGCAGCCAGAACGCCTCGCCCGCCCGGTCGGCGAGCGAATCGTAGACGTAGCCGAGCCGGGTGGTCCGGCCGGTGACCACGGCCAACGCACCGTCGACGGTGTCGGCGACTGCGGCCAGCAGCACCAGGCCGCCGGCGGCGAGCAGGCCGGGACCGCCGCGCGGGGCGAGCACCGGCACCCCGAGGCAGAGCAGCACCCCGGCGACGGTGACCGTGGTCGGGCCGATCTTGGCCCGGCCGAGCAGGTCGGCGACGGCGTGCGCGGCGCGCAGCCAGTAACGCACCACCGGGGTGGCGGTACGAGGGTCGAAACCGCCGTGCAGCCGTGCCCAGGTGACGGCGTAGTCCTGCCAGTTGAGCCGGGTCTCCACGACAGCTCAACCGCTGCGGGACGGCCCGGGTGGCGGGCGGGTCACGCCCGCGCGCCAACGGCGACGTTGAGCCACACCTCACGGGTGGCCGTCGAGCGATTCATGGTGATGAAGTGCAGGCCGGGCACACCTTCGTCGATCAGCCGCTGGCAGAGCTGATTGGCCTGGTCGATGCCGAGCCGGCGGACCGCGTCGGCGTCGTCGGCGACCCGGGCAAACTGGGCGGCCAGTGCCGGCGGGAACGGGGCACCGGACAGCTGCTCGGAGCGCTCAATGGTAGCTAGCTTGGTGACCGGCATCACACCGGGCAGGATCGGGGTGTCGCAGCCCGCCGCCGCGACCCGGTCCCGCAGCCGCAGGTAGTCGTCGGCGTCGAAGACCATCTGGGTGATCGCGAAATCCGCACCGGCCCGGCACTTACGAACGAAGTACCGGGTGTCGGTGGCGATGTCCGGCGAGCGTGGGTGTTTGTACGGGAAGGCAGCCACGCCGACGCTGAAGTCACCCGACGCACGAACCAGCCGGACCAGGTCCTCGGCGTAGCGCACGCCCTGCGGGTGGGCAACCCACTCGCCGGTCGGATCGCCGGGCGGGTCGCCGCGCACGGCGAGCACATTGCGCACGCCGGCACCGGCCAGCCGACCGATGACGTTGCGCAGCTCGGCGACTGAATGGTCGACGGCGGTCAGGTGCGCCATGGGCAGCAGGGTCGTCTCGGTGGCGATCCGTTCGGTGACGTCGACCGTGGTGTCCCGGGTGGTGCCGCCGGCGCCGTAGGTGATCGACACGAACGACGGCCGCAGCGGCTCCAGCTCGCGGATCGCCTGCCAGAGCAGCTGCTCGCCGGCGGGGGTCTTCGGCGGAAAGAACTCGAACGAGAAAGTCGGCTGGCCGGCGCGGATCAGCTCCCCGATCGACGGCTGCGAGCCGGGGAGTACGGACGGTAGACCGAGAGCCACGCAGCCGACTGTACCGGGTGGCCTGCGGGCGGCGCATCAACCAGCCGATAGCGTCAGGGAGTGGCAGACAGCATCACGGTCGCGCCGACCGATCGGGCCGACCTGCGTCGACGTATCGACCGGGCGTTGGCCGACTTCCTCCAGGGCCGGCGACGCTGGCTGGGCGACGTCGACGAGGCGCTGCTGCCGGTGGCCGCGGCGCTCGAGGACTTCGTGCTCGGCGGCGGCAAACGGCTGCGGCCGGCGTTCGGCTACTGGGGCTACCGGGGAGCCGGCGGCGGCGACTCACCTGAGGTGGTCGCGGCCCTGGCTGCGCTGGAGTTCGTGCAGGCCAGCGCCCTGATCCACGACGATCTGATGGACGGTTCGGACACCCGTCGCGGCGAGCCGTCGATCCACCGACGGTTCGCCGCGCACCACCGGCGCAGCGGGTGGCGCGGGCCGGCGGACGGCTTCGGTGCCTCGGCGGCGGTGCTGCTGGGCGATCTGTGCCTGGTCTGGTCCGACGAGCTGCTGCACGGTGCCGGGCTGACCGACGGGATGCTGCGCCGGGGCCGGCCGGTCTTCGACGAGATGCGCACCGAGGTCACCGTCGGGCAGTACCTGGATGTGCTCACCCAGTTCACCGGCGACACCTCGGTGCACCGGGCCACCCAGGTGGCCCGGCTCAAGTCGGCAATGTACACCGTGGAGCGGCCGCTGTTGCTGGGCGCGGCGTTGGCCGACGCGCCGGCCGCCGTCGCCGCCGGCTACTCCGGGTACGGGCTGCCGCTCGGGGAGGCGTTCCAGCTGCGCGACGACGTACTCGGGGTGTTCGGTGACCCGGCGCTCACCGGCAAGCCGGCCGGCGACGACCTACGGGAGGGCAAACGCACCTTCCTGGTGGCGTCGGCGTACCGGACGACGTCGCCGGCCGGCCGGGCGTTGCTGGACGACCGGCTCGGTGACCCGGTGCTCGACGCCGACGGGGTCGAGCGGCTGCGCGAGGTGATCGTGGCCAGTGGCGCGTTGGCCGTCACCGAGGCGCGGATCACCGAGCTGACCGAGCGGGCGTTGGCCGCGCTGGGTCCGGTGCCGGTCGAGCCCGAGGCCGGGCAGGTGCTCCGGGAGCTCGCGGTGGCGGCGACCACCCGCACCGGCTGACCGCCGCCGACCCCAGAACGGCTCAGCTCAGCCGGTAACTGTTGGCAAAGTTGTTCGGGCTGCACTCGTTGAGCCGGCTGACCACCAGATCGTAGGTGTACCCGGACGGCACCGAGCAGGCGTGGGTGCCGTCCAGGTTCTGCCCGACCGTCCAGCTGAGGCGGTCGCGGCGGTCCGGTTGGCGGCGTCGCGGGCGGTCACCGTCACGCTGTACGTCCGGACGGTCGTCGGCGTTCCCGAGATCAGCCCGGTCGAGGAGTTGATGGACAGCCCGGCCGGCAGCCCGGTCGCCGACCAGGTGTACGGCGCGGTACCGCCGGAGGCGGTCATCCGCAGGCTGACCGCGACACCCCGCAGGGTGTTCTGGGCGCCCGGGTTGTCGACGGCCGGCATGCCCGGCGTACCGCCGCCGGTGTTGACGAACAGCAGCCGGTTCGGCGAGCCGCTTCCCGCGTTGGTGATCTTGTTGGGGGTGGCGACGGTGGACATCGCGGTCGCGACCTGGGCAGGGGTCAGGTTGACGGTGATCGCCTGGCTGACCCGGGCCGGGGCGAAGTTGCAGGCGTTGGAGCTGGAGTTGCCGGAGGCGATCGCGTAGACCACGCCGTCGGCGATGGAGTTGCGTACCGCGTTCTCCAGGGTGGTGTTGCTGCCCTGGCCGCCCAGGCTCATGTTGGCCACCGCCGGACCAGAGGTGTGGTTGCCGGTCACCCAGTCGACCCCGGCCGTCACCGCGGCGAACGAGCCGCTGCCGGCGCAGTCGAGCACCTTCACGGCGACCAGGCGGACCGCCTTGGCGACCCCGTACGAGGTGCCACCGACGGTGCCGGCGGAATGGGCGCCGTGTCCGTTGCAGTCGGGGTTGCTGCCGCCCACCGTGTTGACACCCCAGACCGCCCGGCCACCGAAGTCGCTGTGCGTGGTGCGGATGCCGGTGTCGATGATGTACGCGGTGACGCCGGACGCGGTGTTCGGGTAGTCAGTTTCCGGTCAATGCTCGTCTCCGGGGGCGGCGGCGGACTGGCGCGCCCGGCGCCGCCGCAGCCGGGCGAGCAGCCAGTCGCCCTCGCCGGCGACCGGGGCGCGCTGCACGCCGCGTCGCCCCAGCCACACCCACACCGAGAGGGTGAACAGCACCATCGCGAAGCCGAACAGCAGATCCTCGACCGGCGCGTACGCGATCCGCAGCCCGACGGTGGCGGCCGGGTCGTAGCGCACGATGTGGCGGCCGGTCAGGATCCCGTTGGAGAGCAACTGGAAGCCGACGATGATCGGGTAGGTCGCCCAGAAGACCGCCCGCAGCACCAGCCGGGTGCGCAGCACCACGAGGTCGACCAGGACGGCGGCCACCACCCCGAGCAGCGCGGCGACGGTGTAGCTCACCGGACTCGCCGCCGGCCGGCATCGGCCTCGTCGCCCGCCGACCAGCGGTCGTCGGGGCGGCGTAGGCGGCCGGACGGGGTACGCACCGCGCGGACCGCCTCGAATCCCAGCACCGTGCAGATCGGCACGACCATGAAGAACAGCAGCTCGTCCAGTGGCAACCGGCCTGGCAGCAGCACCCCGGTCGTCTGGGCGGGGTCGAAACTCCAGTGTCCGGCGGCGATCGCGGCCAGGTCCCAGGCGACGAAGACCACCACCACCGCCAGCAGAGTCAGGGACAGCCGACGCCACCGGCGGAGCACGTTGACCCGCAGCACCGGCTCCAGCCAGATCGCGGCGAACAGACAGCCGGCCAGCACCGCCAGGTAGCTGAGCTGACCCATGCCGGTCAGAAACCCTCGGCCTGTGCCCGACGTTTCACCTCGCGAGCGCGGTCCCCACCCAGCGCAGTCGCGGGCGTGCCGGGCAGCGAGTCGTCCGGCCGGTACAGCCAGCCCAGCATCTCCTCGTCGGAGAAGCCGGCGTCGTGCAGCAGGGTCAGGATGCCGGGCAGGTGTTTGCGTACGGTGTGGTTGGCCACCAGTTCGGCCGGCACCCGGCGGACCCCGTCGCGCCGGACGGCGAGCAGCTCCCGGTCCCGGACCATCTGGTGGACCTTGCTGATCGTCACGTCGAGGCGTTCGGCGACATCGGGCAGGGTCAGCCAACCGGCCGGCTCCCCGGCGGTCACCGGCCCGGACCCGCCGGGGGCCGGCGGCGCTGGTGTCGAGGCGGGATCTGTCACGTCACCACCCTGCCACGCACCGGCCCCGCCGGCACCACTGACCCCGTCCTTACGCGCCAGGTGAGCCCGTACCGGTTGCGCCCCGACGGGTTCGCCGTTCGGCGGGCCTGGGCGGGTTGCCAGTTGGTTGCGGTGCGCTGCCGGCAGGTAACGGTTTGGCCCGGTTCGGCGGACCCGGCCTGATCGGAGTTCTGCCCTCCCCCTGCGGCCGCATAGACTGCCTGCCGATGGACACACAGGTCGCCGACTCGCTGCTGGGCTCGTTGATCGACGGGCGGTACCGGATCCGTGCCCGGGTGGCGCAGGGTGGCATGGCGACCGTGTACACGGCGACCGACGAACGGCTCGAGCGCACCGTCGCGCTGAAGATCATCCATCCGACCCAGCTCAACGACGTGCAGGGCCGCGATGCCGGGTTCCTCGACCGGTTCACCGACGAGGCCAAGACCATCGCCCGGCTGACCCACCCCAACGTGGTCGCCGTCTACGACCAGGGCACCCACCTCGGGCTGCCGTACCTGGTGATGGAGTACGTCCGGGGCCGGACGCTGCGCGACGTGCTGGCCGAGCGACGGCGGCTCAACCCGGGCGAGGCGCTGGCGATCCTGGAGCAGATGCTGGCAGCGATCGGTGCCGCCCACCGGGCCGGCCTGGTGCACCGTGACGTCAAACCCGAGAACGTGCTGGTCGCCGAGGCGCCGACCGGCGGCGCCGGGAACCTGATCGACAGCGTCGTGAAGGTCGCCGATTTCGGCCTGGCCCAGGCAGTGCAGGCCAGCGCCGAGGCCGGCGGCGGTCAACTGATGGCCACCGTGGAGTACGTGGCACCGGAGCTCGTCACCCAGGGCCGGGCCGATCCGCGTACCGACGTCTACTCGGCGGGCATCGTGCTGTTCGAGATGCTCACCGGTCGGGTGCCCTACGACGGCGACCGCCCGGCGGAGGTCGCCTGGCAGCACGTCGACCAGGACGTGCCACCGCCGTCGCAGTCGGTGCCGGGTGTCCCGGCGATGGTCGACGACCTGGTCGTCCGGGCCACCCGCCGGGATCCGGGTGAACGCCCCACCGACGCCGGAGCGCTGCTGTCCGACGTCCAGGTGGTCCGCGACGATCTCGGCAACGCGAGCGCCAATACGGCGGTGCTGCGCCAACTGGCGCAGCCCACGATGGCGGTCTCGCCGGTACCGGAGGCCGAGCGCCCGTCCTGGGCCCGACTGCCGGAGCCGAAGGACCGACGGGACCGGTCGGCACCGCGCCGCCGGGCCGCCTCCAGCACCGTGGTCCGCTCCGCCGCCGCCGGTGGGCCACCGGTGATGGCCAGCGGCGGGGCCGACCCGGCTCCCGGCCGGCGGCGCAGCACCAAGCGGAGCCGGACGAAGAGCACCGAGCAGCCCGGCGGCGCAGGCCTGGGCGGGTTGCGGGACCGGCTGGTGGAGAACCCCCGGGCCCGGCTGGCGGCGATCGCCGGGGCGCTGGTGTTCCTGCTGCTACTCGGGGTCGGCGGCTGGTGGCTCGGGGCCGGCCGGTACACCGTCGCGCCCAGCATGGTCGGCCTCGACCAGGCGCAGGCGCAGGCGCTGGCCGCGCAGCGCGGCCTCACGATCAGCATCGCCGACCCCCGGCACGACGAGAACGTCGCCCGGGATCTGGTGCTGGCCCAGGATCCGCCCAGCAACGGCCGGATCGTCCGCGGCGGCGAGATCACCCTGACCTTCTCCCTCGGCCCGGAGCGCTACGAGGTGCCGGACGTGGTCGGCAAGACGCTCGACCTGGCCCGGGTCGACCTGGAGAAGGCTCAGCTGGTGTTGGAGCAGGCGGCTGACCGGTACGACGACAACCTGCCCGCCGGTGTGGTGGCCGCCGTCGACCCGCCGGTCGGCACCGAGGTGCAGGCCGGCGATGTGGTGAAGGTGACGGTCAGCAAGGGCCGGGCCCCGATCACCGTGCCCAACGTGGTGGGGCTCAACGTCGACGAGGCACGCCGGATGCTGGCGGAGCTCAAGCTCGAGCCGCTAGTCGCCTCCGAGGAGTCGGACAAGCCAAAGGACCAGGTCATCGGTCAGGAGCCGGCGGACGGCGCCGGGGTGGAAGAGGGTACGGAGATCAAGCTCAGGGTGAGCGAGGGCCCGCCAGCGGTCGTCGTGCCGAGGATGATCGACCGGCCCTGTCAGGAGGCGCTGGCCGAGCTGCAGGGCCTGGGCTTCCCGGTCCGGGTCGACTTCAACCCCAACGGCACGGTCCGCTACCAGAGCCCCAACGACGGGTCCGAGGTGCCGCCGGGAACCGAGATCGTGATCGGCTGTCTCTGAGATGCCGGTTGACGGTTCCGCCGGGCACCGGCCGGTCGGCTCGCACACGCCCACCTCGGGCGGATTGGCCCGAGCCGCGCTGCCGTACGCCGCCGCGGCCGGCTCCGAGGTGGTGCAGGTGTACGTCGGCAACTCGCGCGGCTGGGCGATGCCCGACGGCGACCCGGCGCAGGACGTGGCGTTCCGCGACGGCTGCGCCGAGCGTGGGCTGCGCGCGTACATCCACGCCTCGCTGCTGGTGAACCTCGGCTCGCCGACCGCCGCCACGGTGGAACGCTCCGCCGCGACCCTGGCGCACGCGCTGCGCCGGGGCCGGGCGATCGGCGCTGAGGCGGTCGTCTTCCACGCCGGCAGCTCCGTCGACGACGGCTACGCCGACACCGCGATGCGTCAGGTACGCGAAGCGCTGCTGCCGTTGCTGGACGCCGCCGACGCCGCCAACGGGCCGATGCTGCTGGTGGAGCCGAGCGCCGGCGGCGGACGGTCGCTGGCGTCGCGGGTGGAGCATCTGCGGCCGTACCTCGCCGCAGTGGACTGGCATCCCCGGATGGGAGTCTGCTTCGACACCTGCCACGCGTGGGCCGCCGGGCACGACGTGGCCAGCCCGGGTGGCATGACGGCGACGATCAACGCGCTGGTCAACGCCGTCGGGGCGGACCGGCTGCGGCTGGTGCACGCCAACGACTCCCGCGACGGTTGCGGATCCACCCGGGACCGGCACGAGACGATCGGCGCGGGCATGATCGGCGAGGCGGCGTTCGCCGAGTTGATGCGGCATTCAGCCACCGCCGGCGTGCCGGTGCTGGTGGAGACGCCGAGCGAGAAGCACGTCGGGCATGCCGCCGACATCGCCACGCTGCGTCGCCTGGCCGAGGCGGCGACTGTGCGCTAGCGGCGCAGAATGGCGCCGAGCACCTCGCCCGCCCGGTCCACCGCCGCGTCGTCGACGTCCAGGTGGGTGACCAGCCGGGCGGCGGTCGGCCCGACCACCGACACCAGCACCCCGTCGGCCCGGGCCGCCTCGGCCAGCGCCGGGGCGGTCAGCGGGGTCTTGGTCAGGTCGAGACCGACGATGTTGCTGCGCACCTGGTCCGAGCGCACCACACCGTACGGCTCCAACGCCTGCGCCAGCCGGGCCGCCCGCACATGGTCGTCGGCGAGCCGGTCCACATGGTGCGCCAGGGCGTACCGCCCGGCGGCGGCGAGCACTCCGGCCTGGCGCATCCCGCCGCCCATCCGTTTACGCAGGACGCGGGCGGCCGCGATCCGCTCGGCGCTGCCGACCAGCACCGAGCCGACCGGCGCGCCGAGCCCTTTGGACAGGCACACCGACAGGGTGTCGAACATCGCGCCGTAGTCGGCCAACGGCACACTGTCGGCGATGTGCGCGTGCCAGATCCGGGCACCGTCGCAGTGCAGCGCCACCCCGGCGTCGGCGGTGACCGCCCGCAGCCCACGCAGCACGTCCAGCCCGATGATCTGCCCGCCGGAGCGGTTGTGGGTCTGCTCGACGGCGACCGCCCGGGTCGGCACCGCGCCGTACCCGGCCGGCCGGATCATCGCCGCGATCAGGTCCGGGTCCGGGTCACCGCCGGCGGCCGGCCAGGTCCGTGAGGAGATCCCACCGTACGCCGCCGCGGCCCCGACCTCGTAGGTGACCACGTGTGCGTCGGCGTCGCAGAGCAACTCGCCGCCGGGCGGCACCAGGGTCTGCAGGGCGACCTGGTTGGCCATCGAACCGGTCGGAGCGAACAGCGCCGCCTCGTGGCCGAACAGCGCGGCGACCTCGGATTCCAGCGCGTTGACCGTCGGGTCCTCGCCGTACACGTCGTCGCCGACCTCGGCCGCGGCCATCGCCGCCCGCATCCCCGGCGTCGGTCGGGTGACGGTGTCCGACCGCAGATCGACCACCGGCCGGACGGCGCTGCCGGCCGGCGCCGGCTCAGCCACGGAGCATCTCCGCGACCAGGAAGGCCAGCTCCAGGGACTGCTGGGTGTTGAGCCGTGGGTCGCAGGCGGTCTCGTACCGGTCCGGCAGGTGGATGTCCTCGATCGCCTGGGCGCCGCCGAGGCACTCGGTGACGTCCTCGCCGGTCAGCTCGACGTGCAGACCGCCAGGGTGGGTCTGTAGGCCCCGGTGCACCTCGAAGTAGCCGAGCACCTCGTCGACGATGCGGTCGAAGTGGCGGGTCTTGTAGCCGTTGGACGACTCGTGGGTGTTGCCGTGCATCGGGTCGCACTGCCACACCACCCGGGCGCCGGCGGCGGTGACCTTCTCGACGATCGGCGGCAACGCGTCGCGGACCTTGTGGTTGCCCATCCGGCTGATCAGCGTGAGCCGGCCGGGAATGTTGTCGGGGTTGAGCTTCTCGCACAGCTCGATGGCCTGCTCGGGACTGGTGCCCGGGCCGAGCTTGACCCCGATCGGATTGGCGATGCGGGAAATGAAGTCGATGTGCGCACCGTCGATCTGCCGGGTCCGCTCGCCGACCCACAGGAAGTGCCCGGACAGTCCGTAGGGGCGGTCACCGGAGATCCGGGTCAGCGCCCGGTCGTACTCCAGCGCGAGCGCCTCGTGTGAGCAGTAGAGGGTGACGGTCCGCAACGCCTCGTCGTCGGTCATTCCGCAGGCCTGAATGAACGCCAGCGCCCGGTCGATCTCCCGGGCGATCGCCTCGTAGCGTTCGCCGGCCGGGGACCGCTTGACGAACCCCTTGTTCCAGTCGTGCACCGCGTGCAGGTCAGCCAGCCCACCGGCGAGGTAGGCGCGGAGCATGTTCATCGCGGCGGCGGAGTTGGCGTACGCCCGGATCATCCGCTGCGGGTCGGCGACCCGGGCCTGCGCCGTGGTGTCCAGCGAGTTGATCATGTCGCCGCGGTAGGCGGGCAACCCGAGCGCGTCGGTCGGCGACGAGCGGGGCTTGGTGTACTGACCGGCGACCCGGGCCACCTTGACCACCGGCAGCGACGCGCCGTACGTCAGCACCACCGCCATCTGCAGGATGGTGCGGGCGTTGGCCAGCAGATGGCTCTCGGTGTTGTCGGTGAAGGTCTCGGCGCAGTCGCCGCCCTGCAGCAGGAAGGCCTTGCCGTCACAGACCAGCGCCAGCCGCTCCCGCAACTGGTCGACCTCGTACGGGGCGACCACCGACGGGACGTTGCCCAGCACCTGGCACACCTCGTCGACGACGGCCGGATCCGGCCAGGGCGGCGTCTGCGCCCGGGGCAGGCCGCGCCACCGGTCCAGCCCGAACGCCTCGTCCTCGGCCGAGTCGGCGGCGGGACGGCTGGTCTGCAGGCTCGGGTGCCCGACCGACGGATAGCTCAGCTGATGCCATTCTTGGCCCATGGCCAAAGCCTAGTCCGGCGGCGCGGCGGCGGACCCGCCGGCCGGGGCGGTACCCGGCGCACCTGCCGGAGCGGCATCGACGTCGACGTCAACGTCACCCGGACCGGTGTCGCCGGGCTGGTCTGGCGTCGCGGTCTCGTCGTGGATGCACCAGCCGCCGTCGCCGCTGCCGGCCGGCGTCACCGTGAACACGAGACTGACCCGGAGCGTGGTGGATCCGACGGCAGCGGCGACAGTGGTGGTGACCTCGTGGCCGACCGGGACCGGCTGGGAAGCCACGATCTCCGCCCGCTCCACCAGCAACGACTCGGCGAAGTCGCCGTTGGGGCCGGTGGCGCTCGCGTCAAAGATCTCCTGCGTCGCGGCGCAGAGCTGGGCGCGCCCTTTGTCGAGGTCCTTGGCGACCATCGCGTCGAGGTAGTCCTGCACGAGCCGCCGGGACTCTTCGGCACCAACGGGCACGTCCGTCCCGGTCGGCTCCGGTTGCGGCTCCGGGTCGCCGGTGCAGCCGGTGGCCGTCATCGTCAGCAGGGCCACGACGCCGACGGCCACGCTGCGGCCCGGTACCGCCCGGGTCCGCATCCGTAGCGCGCTGGTCCGCATCCCGTTCCTCCCGTACCGCTGGCCGCCGTCGCCCCTGGCCCGCTATCGCCGCAGGCCGCCATCACCAGGCGCTGAGTCTACGACCGGGCTGGCAGTAACTGATCTGTCGAGGGATTGACATGCCGTCGACACAGTCGTAGCTTCCTTGTCGAATCGCTTCGTCGAAGCGTTTCGACAACCGAAGTCGGCTCCCTCCACCGATCAGCCGCGTTCGAGACCCCGCCGCCAGCGGGCAGCCTCACCGCGGTCCGTGACCTTCACCCGACCCCTGTCCCCGTGGCGGCGCCTGCACCGCGCCGCCCCTGCGGCACACCCGCGAGGAGGCTGGAAATGATGTTCCGTCGACAGCGAACAAACACCCGCACCCTGATAGCCGCCGTACTCACCGCCACCGCCCTGACCCTGTCGGCCTGCGGTGCCGATACCGACGACAGCGGCGACGGCAGCACCCTGCGCCTGTGGCACTACGAAGGCGCCAACAGCGCCATGGGCATCGCCTGGGCCGAAGCCATCAAGCAGTTCGAGGCCAGCCATCCCGGCGTCACCGTGGTCTACGAGGAGAAGGGCTTCGAGCAGATCCGGCAGAACGCCGGCATGATCCTCAACTCCGACCAGGGACCGGACATCCTGGAGTACAACAAGGGCAACGCGACCGCCGGTCTGCTGTCAAAGCAAGGGCTGCTCACCGACCTCAGCGACGTGGTAGCCGAACGCGGCTGGGACGAGATGATCTCGCCGAGCGTCGCCACCACCTGCCGGTACGACGGCAACGGGGTGATGGGTGGCGACACCTGGTACGGCATCCCCAACTACGGCGAATTCGTGATGGTCTACTACAACAAGGACATGTTCGCCGAGTACGACCTGCCGGTGCCCACCACCTTCGCCGAGTTCGAAGGCGTACTGGACACCTTCGTCGACAACGGCGTCACCCCGATCTCGGTCGGCGGCGCCGAGTACCCCGCCCAGCAGATCCTCTACGAGTTGGCGTTGACCCAGGCCGACCGGTCCTTCGTCGACGACTTCCAGCTCTATGCCAACCCGGTCGACTTCCACGGTCCGGAGTTCAACTACGCGGCCAACACGTTCGCCGAGTGGGTCGACAAGGGCTACATCGGCGCCGACTCCGCCGGCATCAAGGCCGAGGACATGGGCGTCGCCTTCACCCAGGGCAGCTTCCCGATCATGATCTCCGGCAGTTGGTGGTACGGCCGGATGAGCGACGAGATCACCGACTTCGAGTGGGGCACCTTCCTCTTCCCCGGCAGCGACCTGCACCCCGGCTCCGGCGGAAACATCTGGGTGGTGCCGAGCAACGCCAAGAACAAGGACCTCGCCTACGACTTCATC
The DNA here is from genome assembly GCF_048060315.1 of Micromonospora sp. LOL_013. Lineage (NCBI taxonomy): Bacteria > Bacillati > Actinomycetota > Actinomycetes > Micromonosporales > Micromonosporaceae > Micromonospora > Micromonospora sp. LOL_013. The sequence goes on along the minus strand of NZ_JBHMIQ010000002.1, from coordinate 218,188 downwards.
GACATCACCATGCAGCCGGACATCCAGAACCTGCTCGGCGACTCCGGCGGGGTGCCGCTGGCCGCGGACCCAGCCGCGATCACCAACCCGAAGGCCAAGGAGCTGATCGAGAACTTCAACACGCTCAACGACTCCGACGGGCTGGCCTTTTACCCGGACTGGCCGGCACCGGGCTACTACGACGTGCTGGTCGCCGGGGTCCAGCAGCTGATCAACGGCAGCAAGTCGCCGGACGAGGTGCTCGACGAGATCGCCAAGCCGTACAACGACAACCTGGCCAGCATCGGCGAGTGAGCGACGACCGTGCGCCGGGGACGCCGGTCCCCGGCGCACGGTCCGCTCCGGGAGGTTCCATGGCTAAGTTGCTCACCCGCCCCCACCCCCGTACCCGCGCCGGCGCGGACGCCCGGAAAGCGGACTACGGATACGTAGCCTTCCTGCTCCCCGGGGTCGTGCTGTTCCTCGCCGTGATCGTCGTGCCACTGCTGATGAACATCGGGATCAGCTTCACCCGGTGGTCTGGCGTCGGGACGCCGGAGTGGATCGGGTTCGACAACTACGACCGGTTGCTGCACGACACCAACTTCTGGATCTCGTTCCGCAACATCGGCTTCATCATCCTCGCGATGGCGGTGCTGCCGACGCTGCTCGGCCTGTTTCTCGCCGCGGTCCTGTTCGACTACGTGGCCAAGCGGATCGGCCCGCGGACGGCGAGCGTGTTCCGCTCCGGGCTGTACCTGCCGCAGGTGCTGCCGGTCGCGGTGACCGGCATCGTCTGGGGCTGGATCCTGCACCCCAGCTACGGTGCGCTGAACTCGATCCTTGACCGTGTCGGTCTGGGTGCCCTCGCCCAGAACTGGCTCGGTGACCCGGCGTACGCCCTGCTCAGCGTCATGGCGGTGATGGTCTGGTTCCAGCTCGGCTACCCGGTCGTGATGTTCATGGCCGGTCTGCAACGGGTCGATCCGGAACTCTACGAGGCGGCCGACCTCGACGGCGCCGGCTGGTTCCAGCGGTTCACCCGGATCGCGGTGCATCAGATCAAGCCGGAGATCTACGTCGTGCTGGTCACCACGACCATCGCCGCGCTGAAGATCTTCGGGCAGATCTTCGTGCTGACCCGGGGCGGCCCAGGCAACGCCACCCTGGTGCCGTCGTACTTCGCCTACCAGAACTTCTTCGAGAAGGCCGATGCCGGGTACGGCTCGGCGATCGCCACCGTCCTGACCGCCATCATCGTCGTGCTGACCTACCTGTTCCTGCGGATCCAGACCCGCGACGAGCGCCTGGAAGGGAGCTGAGATGGTCGCCACCACCCCACCCGCCCAGCGCGGCCGGCCCGGCCGGCTGACCGCCTCGACCGTCCTGATCGGCCTGACCGTGCTCACCCTGCTGGTGCTGGCACCGTTCCTGGTCGTAGCACTCAACGCGGTCAAGGCACCGGCCGAGTACGCCGCCAACGGTCCGCTCTCGCTACCCGGCGAGCTCTACCTGCGCGGCATCGTCGACTTCTGGTTCCGGGTCGACTTCGGCGAAAAACTGTGGAACAGCTTCCTGATCAGCGCCACGGTCGCCGTACTCGCGGTACTGATCTCGGTGCTCAACGCGTACGCGATCGGCATCGGTCGGATGCGGGGTCGGATCGCGTTCCTGATGTTCTTCCTACTGGCCAACCTGCTGCCGCAGGAGGCGCTGGTCTACCCGCTCTACTATTTGTCCAAACAGGTCGGACTCTACAACAGCCGGATCGCCGTCATCATCATCTTCACCGCGATCCAGGCGGCGTTCGGCACCTACCTGCTCTCCTCGGTGTTCCGGGACTTCCCGCGACAGTTGTTGGAGGCTGCCGCGATGGATGGGGCAGGCAAGTGGCGGGTGCTCTGGAGAGTCGTGGTGCCGACCAGCTGGCCGACCCTGTCGGTGCTGTTCACGTTCTTCTTCATCTGGACCTGGAACGAGTTCTTCCTGCCGCTGATCTTCCTGATCTCCAACGACAAGCAGACGGTGCCGGTCGCGCTCGGTGTTCTGCAGGGGGACCGGATGATGGACGCCACCACCACCAGCGCGTCGGCGCTGCTCGGCATCGTGCCGGCGGTGCTGTTCTTCCTCATCTTCCAGCGCACCCTGACCCGGGGTGTGCTGGCCGGCGCGGTCAAGTAGGACCTGACGCAAGAGAGGGTTCGATGAAATTCAGCAACGGATACTGGCGGATGCGTGACGGCGTACAGCCGCTCTATCCCGCGCAGGTGCACGACGTCGAGGTCGAGCCGGCGGCGTTGACCGTGTACGCCCCGACCCGGCGGATCACCGGTCGCGGCGACACCCTCAACCAGCCGCTGCTCACCGTACGCTGCACCTCCCCCGCCCCAGACGTGATATCCGTCCAGGTGGGGCACTTCCTCGGCCGGCGGCCCCGGCATCCGGACTTCGCCCTGGCCACCGAGCCGGACACCGACGTCCAGGTAACCGACGGCGCCGAGCACGCCTGCATCACCTCGGGTGGGCTGACCGCCCGGTTCGCCCGGGGCGACGGCTGGCGGCTGGAGTTCGTGGCCGCCGACCGAGTGCTCACCGGCAGCGGCTACAAGAGCATGGCCGCGCTGGACACCGACGACGGGTCGTACATGCGGGAACAGCTCAGCCTCGGCGTCGGCGAGACGGTGTACGGACTCGGCGAGCGGTTCGGCCCGCTGGTCCGCAACGGCCAGGTGGTCGACATCTGGCAGGAGGACGGCGGCACCAGCAGCGAGCAGGCGTACAAGAACGTCCCGTTCTATCTCACCACCGGCGGGTACGGGGTGTTCGTCAACCATCCCGGGCTGGTCTCGTTCGAGGTCGGCTCCGAGGTGGTCTCCCGGGTGTCGTTCAGCGTCGCCGGGCAAAGCCTGGAGTACCTGGTCATCTACGGCCCGACGCCGCACGAGATCCTGCGCAAGTACACCGCCCTGACCGGCCGTCCGGCCCTGCCGCCGGCCTGGTCGTTCGGGCTGTGGCTGAGCACCTCGTTCACCACCTCCTACGACGAGCAGACGGTCAGCTCGTTCATCGACACCATGGCGGAGCTGGAGCTGCCGCTGTCGGTGTTCCACTTCGACTGTTTCTGGATGCGCGAGTTCCACTGGTCGAACTTCGAATGGGATCCGCGGGTTTTTCCCGAACCCGAGCTGATGTTGGAGCGGCTACGCAAGCGGGACCTGAAGGTCTGCGTGTGGATCAACCCGTACATCGCGCAGCGGTCGGCGCTGTTCGCCGAGGGGGCGGCGCGGGGCTACCTGGTTCGGACCGCCGACGGCGACGTCTGGCAGTGTGACCTCTGGCAGGCCGGGATGGGTCTGGTCGACTTCACCAACCCGGACGCCCGACGCTGGTACGCCGACAAGTTGCGGGCGTTGCTGGACATGGGCGTCGACGCGTTCAAGACCGATTTCGGGGAGCGGATCCCGACCGACGTCATCTGGCACGACGGCGCCGACCCGGAACGGATGCACAACTACTACACGCACCTGTACAACCAGACGGTGTTCGACCTGCTCCGGGAGCACCGCGGCGAGGGCGAGGCGGTGCTGTTCGCCCGGTCGGCGACCGCTGGCGGGCAGCAGTTCCCGGTGCACTGGGGCGGTGACTGCGAATCCACCTTCGAGTCGATGGCGGAGAGCCTGCGCGGCGGCTTGTCGCTGGCGATGTCCGGGTTCGGCTTCTGGAGCCACGACATCGGCGGTTTCGAGGGCCGGCCGGCACCGGAGGTGTTCAAGCGCTGGATCCCGTTCGGGCTGCTCTCCTCACACAGCCGGTTACACGGCAGCCAGACCTACCGGGTGCCGTGGACGTTCGACGAAGAGGCGGTCGACGTGCTGCGGATCTTCACCCGGCTCAAGGCGCGGCTGATGCCGTACCTGTTCGGGCAGGCGGTACTGGCCCACTCCGACGGGATCCCGGTGATGCGTCCGCTGGTCGCCGACTTCCCGGACGACCCGGCGGTGACCCACCTGGAGCGGCAGTACCTGCTCGGGGACAGCCTGCTGGTGGCGCCGGTGTTCCGGGCCGACGGGCAGGTCGACCTCTACCTTCCGGCCGGCACCTGGACCCACCTGCAGACCGGGGAGGAGATCACCGGCCCGGGCTGGGTGCGCCGGACGGTCGGGTTCGACCAGGTGCCGGTGCTGGTCCGCCCCGGCACGGTGCTGCCGCTCGGGGCGAACGCGGACCGACCGGACTACTCGTACGCCGACGGGGTGACCCTGGCGGTGTACCAGCTCGCCGACGGGCAGCAGGTGCAGGTTTCGGTGCCGGCGCTCGACGGGTCCGAGGCCGCCAGGTTCGTGGTCGCCCGGCACGGCACGACGGTCACTGCTGACCGGGTCGCTGGGTCGGCCCTGCCGTGGCGGGTGCAGCTGGTCGGCCACGGCGAGGTCTGGGAGGTGGCCGCCGACATCAGCCGGTGGCAGGGGGAGCTGACCGACCGGTAGCCGGGTTGGCCGCCCGGCCGCCCGCCGGGTCGGCTGCCGCCCCGGCGGTGAGGGCGGCGGCGACCGAGGCGGCCAGCCGGGCGACGTAGCCGCGTGGCAGCGGGGTACGGGCCACCGCGAGCCGCCAGTAGAGCGGGCCGACCATCAGGTCGACGACGAAGTCGGGATCGGTGTCGGCGGGCAGTTCGCCCCGCCGCACCGCCCGGTTCGTCACCAGGCTGCCGATCCCCCGCTGGTTGTCCCGCAGGGCTGCCTGCAGGGTCTGGGCGATCGCCGGGTTGCGGGCCGCCTCGGCGAGCAGGTCCGGCACGATCTGCCCGGCCAACGGATGACGCAACGCCCGGGCCGCGATGGTCAGCACCAGCTCGAGGTCACCGCGCAAGCTACCGGTGTCCGGCACGGCGGTCACCCCGAGGGCGACCTCGGAGACGATCCCGATGACCATCTCCAGTTTCGAACCCCACCGCCGGTAGACAGCGGTTTTGCCGACCCCGGCCCGACGGGCCACTGCTTCGATCGACATCCTGCCATAGCCGACTGCGGCCAGTTCCTGCAACGCGGCAGCCCGGATCGCCTGCGTCACATCCTCCCGCAGTACCGCCGCGCCCGCCGGCGGTCGCTTTCCGTCGCCCTGCATTCGAGCCAGTGTAACCGCACGACGATACGGTTGCGTATCGTCGTTGCCTCCCCTACCGTTTCCGTCAGGACGCGACGGTATCGTTCCGTGCCATCGGACATGAAAGGTGAGGAGCCGGGCATGAACCGGCTTCACCGGTCCGGCACCACCCGTGCCAGCGGGTCGCGCGGCACCGTCGTCGCGGCGTCCGGGACGAGAGGTACCCGTCGGAGAGGGGCGCGGGTGTGCACGAGCGGCAGCGTTGGCTGATGGAAGGACAGATCGGATGCGGCAGCCAACCAGTGGCACGACCGTGACGCTGGAACCGGACAGCGGGCCCACCCTCGCCGAGCTGGCCCGACAACACGGCCTGGCGGTGAGCGGTGCCCGCCCGTCGCTGGGTGCCTACGTCAAGCAGTTGTGGTCGCGGCGGCACTTCATCTGGGCGTACTCCAACGCCCGGCTGATCGCCATGTACACCAACGCCCGGCTGGGCCAGATCTGGCAGGTGATCACCCCGCTGGCCAACGCCGGGGTGTACTTCCTGGTCTTCGGACTGCTGCTGGGCACCGACCGCGGCATCGACAACTACATCGCGTACCTCTGCACCGGGATCTTCATCTTCACCTTCACCCAGCAGGCGGTGACCACCTCGGCCCGGTCGATCGGCGACAACATGAATCTGATCCGGGCGGTGCACTTCCCCCGGGCCAGCCTGCCCTTGACCTCGGTGCTGGTGCAGTTGCAGCAACTCGCCCCGTCGATGACCGTGCTGGCGGTCATCATGCTGGCCACCGGTGAGGGGATCGACTTCAGCTGGCTGCTGCTGATCCCGGCGCTGCTGCTGCAGACGCTGTTCAGCGGCGGGCTGGCCATGATGGTGGCCCGCTGGGCGGCGCGCACCAGTGACCTCTCCCAACTGCTGCCGTTCGTGATGCGGACCTGGCTGTACTCATCCGGCGTGTTCTACAGCATCGACCGGTTTACCGGCGACCTGCCCGGCTGGGTGGTCACCGTGCTGCAGTTCAACCCGATGGCGGTCTACATCGACCTGGTCCGCTACGCGTTGATGGACTCGATGGGCAGCCCGCCCGGGTACCTGTGGCCGGCGGCCGGCGGTTGGGCCGTGCTGATGGGTGTGGTGGGCTTCATCTACTTCTGGCGTGCCGAGGAGGAGTACGGCCGTGGCTGACCTGCTGGACGCACCGGCTTCCGGGGCCGACACCCGGGTGCCCACCGTGATCGTCGACGACCTGCACGTCGTCTACCGGATCAACACCGGCGGCGGCGGGCGCAACAGCCCGGTCTCGGCGCTGCGGCGGATCGCGACCCGCAAGCAGGCCCCGACGGTACGCGAGGTGCACGCCATTCGCGGCGTCAGCTTCGTGGCGCACCGTGGCGAGGCGATCGGGTTGATCGGCAGCAACGGCTCCGGCAAGTCCACCCTGCTGCGGGCGGTGGCCGGCCTGCTGCCACCGCGCCGGGGCAAGGTCTACACCCAGGGTCAGCCGTCCCTGCTCGGGGTGAACGCCGCCCTGATGAACGACCTGACCGGCGAGCGTAACGTCGTGCTCGGTTGCCTGGCGATGGGAATGAGCCCGGCGGAGGTGCGGGCGAAGTACGACGGGATCGTCCAGTTCTCCGGCATCAACGAACGGGACGATTTCGCGTCGCTGCCGATGCGGACCTACTCCTCGGGTATGGCGGCCCGACTGCGGTTCTCGATCGCCGCGGCGAAGAGCCACGATGTGCTGATGATCGACGAGGCGCTGGCCACCGGCGACGCCGCGTTCCAGCGGCGCAGCGAGGAACGGGTCCGTGAGCTGCGGGCCGAGGCCGGAACCGTCTTCCTGGTCAGCCACAGTAACAAGTCGATTCTGGACACCTGTGAGCGCAGTATCTGGCTGGAGTCCGGCGTGATCCGGATGGACGGGCCGAGCACCGAGGTAGTCAAGGCCTACCAGGAGTACGCCAACCGCAGGTGACCCGAGCCGGGTGTCCGGGTGCGGCGTACCCGCAGCCCCTGGACACCCGTGCGGGTGGTGGTTTCAGCTTCAGCCGAGACCGTTGCGGATCGCGGTGACCAGTTCGCCGTTGCCAGTGTCGCCGGACAACTCCCAGAAGAACGCCCCGCCGAGGCCCTGGCCCCTGGCGTAGTTCATCTTGCCGCCGATGGTCGCCGGGGTGTCGTAGCTCCACCAGTTGTTGCCGCACTTGGCGTACGCGGTGCCGCCGACGGTGCCGGTCGCCGGGCAGGTGTTCTTCAGCACCTTGTAGTCCTCGATGCCCTGCTCGTACGTGCCCGGTGCCGGACCGGTGGCGGTACCACCCGGAGCGCTCTGGCTGACGCCGGTCCAGCCCCGACCGTAGAAGCCGATGCCGAGCAGCAGCTTGTTCGCCGGGATGCCCTTGCTCTTCAGCTTCTGGATCGCCGCGTCCGACCAGAAGCCCTGCTGCGGGATTCCCGGGTACGAGGTCAGTGGCGAGTGTGGGGCGGTCGGTCCCTGCGCGTTGAAGGCGCCGAAATAGTCGTACGTCATCGGCATGATCCAGTTCAGGTCGCCGACCGCTCCGGCGTAGTCGGCCGCGTCGATCTTGCCGCCGTTGCCGCCGTCCGCGGTGATCGCTGCGGTCACCAGCGCGCTCGACCCGAACCGGTCACGCAGTGCCGAGATCAGGTTCCGGAACGCCGCAGGACCGCTGGAGTCGCAGGTCAGGCCACAGGCGTTGGGGTACTCCCAGTCGATGTCGATACCGTCGAACACGTCCGCCCAGCGTGGGTCCTCGACCAGGTTGTAGCAGGACTCGGCGAACGCGGCCGGGTTCTGCGCGGCCTGGGTGAAACCGCCGGACCAGGTCCAGCCGCCAAACGACCAAACTACCTTCAGGTGCGGGTACATCGCCTTGAGCTTGCGCAGCTGATTGAAGTTGCCCCGCAACGGCTGGTCCCAGGTGTCGGCGACCCCGTCGACGCTGTCCGCGGCGGTGTACGCCTTCTCGTAATCGGCGTAGCTGTCCCCGATGGCACAGCGCCCACCGGCGGTGTTGCCGAAGGCGTACATGATGTGGGTCATCTTCGATGCCGACCCGCTCGTGTGGATGTTGCGCACGTGGTAATCGCGGGCGTAGACCCCCCACTGGGTGAAGTAGCCGACCACCTTCTGCCCACCGGGCGGCGGTGGCGGAGTCGTCGGCGGTGGCGTGGTGGGCGGCGCCGTCGTCGGGGGCGGCGCGGTGGTCGGGGCCGGGCCACCGGCACAGGAGACCCCGTTGATGGTGCAGTTCTGCGGTGCCCGGAATGCGCCGGTGCCGATGTAGCCCCAGCTGAACGAGGCTCCCGGCGCGAGGCCACCGGCCCAGCTCTTCTTCACCGCGGTGTACCGGTTACCGCTACGCGTCACGTCGGCGTCCCAGAAGCTGCTGATGGTGGTGCCGGCCGGCAGGTCGAACTCGATCCGCCAAGTGCCGACGGTGGCGTCGGAGCCGTTGGCGCCCGTCACCCGGACCTCGTGCCCGGTACCCCAGTCAGAGCTGGCGGCGAAGCTGGCGGAGATGGTGCCGGCGCCGAACGCCGCAGTGACCGGCACCGCCGCCGCAGCCGTCACCACGGCCAGCGCCCCGGCCAAGACGGCGCGGCGCAGTGATCTTCTCATCAGGCGTCCCCCCATTTGCTTAGGAAACTTTCCTTAAAGTGCATGAGACGCTACTCACACATCAACCAGTTCGTCAAGATGTCGATATCTCGATGGCTACGCGACCCCGGCCAGGCGTCGTCCGGCAGCACCGGGGAACCGCTCGGACGAACCCGGGCTCAGATCCGGCGGCGGCCGGAGAACCCACACTCCAGGCGGTGGTACCAGCGGATCTCGCCGTCGCCTTCCAGCCAGCACCACAGGACCGGACGGTCGTCCAGCTCGCCCGGGAAGTCGAGTAGCACCGGGGCGACGCCCTTGACCTGGATCTCCTGCTCGTTCAGCTCGTCAAGAATCCCGTAGATCCGCGCTTCCAGCCCTTTCACCTCGGCCAGACCGCCGTGCGGGCTGTCCGATCCGGCGGCCAGATCAGCCCGCAACTCAGCCAGGTCCGCGCGGAGTAGGACCAACTCGTCGATCCGTGGACGGAGGGTTGCCATCAGGTGGCGGGCCTGGGCGAGGGTGAACACGTTCGCCAGTATGGTCCATCACCACCCGTCGTGGGTCGACCGGTCGCCGGGAGGACTGCGGCCGACCGTCACGCGAGGCCGCTGACCCGGACGGCTGCCCCGGGCCGCCGCCGGTCGCCGTGCGCCGGCGGCGGCACTGGGCGCGTCGGCGGAACGCGCCCGGTAGCCGGCCGCAGGGGGGCAGCCAGGGCCGGCTGTCGACGTCGCCGCAGGGGAAGTCACGATACGACGCCGGTACGGCGGTCGCCCAGCGCCGGCGGACCTCGTTCCCGTCGAGCTACCTACGACCACCTATGTCGCAAACGGTAGCCACGCCGACACGTTCAGCGGAAGAGGCTGAGCGTGAATGAATACCTCAGCCCTGCTGCGCGGCCAGCTCCCGGGCGCGGTCGCGGGCCGCTTCCAGGGCGGCGAGCAGCGCCGCCCGAACCCCGTGGTTCTCCAGCTCACGGATGGCCGAGATGGTGGTGCCGGCCGGCGAGGTGACGGCCTCACGCAGCTTGACCGGATGCTCGCCGGAGTCCCGCAGCATCACCGCCGAACCGATCGCCGTCTGCACGATCAGGTCGTGCGCCACCTGGCGGGGCAGCCCGAGCAGGATTCCGGCGTCGATCATCGCCTCGACCAGTAGGTAGAAGTAGGCCGGGCCGGAGCCGGACAACGCGGTGACCGCGTCCTGCTGGGTCTCCGGCACCCGGATCGTGACACCGAGCGGCTGGAACATCTCCTCGGCGAGGGCAAGATGCTCGACGGTGGCATGCCGGCCGGCGGAGATGGCGGTCATCGCCTGATCCACCAGCGCCGGGGTGTTGGTCATCACCCGTACCACCGGGGTGCCGTCCGGTAGGCGGCGGGCGAAGAACTCGGTCGGCAGTCCCGCGCAGAGCGAGACGACCAGCTTGTCCGCCGGCACCTTGGGGCCGATCTGGTCCAGCAGGGTGGCGGCGTCCTGCGGCTTGACCGCCACGGCCAGCACCTCCGCCTCGGCCACCGCAGTGTGGTTGTCCACCACCGACACGCCGTAGCGCACCGCGATGTCCTCGGCCCGCTCCCGCCGCCGAGTCGTCGCCAGCAGTTGATCGGCCGGCCAGCCGGCCCGCAACAGGCCGGAGAGGACCAGCTCGCCGATCTTGCCGGCGCCGATCACGGCTACCTTGTGCGCGCCGGGAGGCATCCGTGCGTCATCCTCTCTCGAACCGAACCAAACCGACCAGGACCGGTGACCGACCAGGACCGAAACGCGACGGACCGGACCGTGACGGACCGGGCGGAGCAGCGCCCTGGCGGGAGCCGCTCATCCCGGCCCGGACCCGGTGGTCAGCTGCCGAAGAAGACCTCGGCCTCGGTGTAGCGCTCCAGCGGGACGGTCTTGAGCTCCCGGGTCGCCTCGGCCAGCGGCACCCGGACGATGTCGGTGCCCCGGATACCGACCATCTTGCCCCAGTCGCCGTCGTTGGCGGCGTCGATGGCGTGCAGGCCGAGCCGGGTGGCGAGCACCCGGTCGAAGGCGGTGGGGGTGCCGCCACGCTGGATGTGACCCAGCACGACGGTCCGGGCCTCCTTGCCCGTCTTGGCCTCCAGCTGCTCGGCGAGCCACTGGCCGATGCCGCCGAGCCGGACGTGGCCGAAGGAGTCGAGTTCCTTGTTCTGCAGAACCATCTGGCCCTCCATCGGGTGGGCCCCCTCGGCGACCACCACGATCGGGGCGTACTGCTTCTGGAACCGCTTCTCGACGTAGGTGGCGACCTGCTCGACGTCGAACTCGCGCTCCGGCAGCAGGATCACGTTCGCCCCACCGGCGAGTCCGGCGTGCAGCGCGATCCAGCCGGCGTGCCGGCCCATCACCTCGACCACCAGGGTGCGGTGGTGGCTCTCGGCAGTGGTGTGCAGCCGGTCGATGGCCTCCATCGCGATGTTGACCGCGGTGTCGAAGCCGAAGGTGTAGTCGGTGGCACCGAGGTCGTTGTCGATCGTCTTCGGCACGCCGACCACCTGCACGCCGAGTTCGTGCAGCTTGGTGGCGACACCGAGAGTGTCCTCGCCGCCGATCGCGACCAGGGCGTCCACGCCCTGGGACGCCAGGTTCTCCTTGATCCGCTCGACCCCGCCGTCGATTTTGAACGGGTTGGTCCGGGACGAACCGAGGATGGTGCCGCCGCGGGGCAGGATGCCCCGTACCTCGTCGATACCGAGAGGCCGGCTCAGCCCCTCCAGCGGTCCGCGCCAGCCGTCGCGGAATCCGATGAACTCGTGACCGTAGCTGGCGACGCCCTTGCGCACCACCGCCCTGATCACTGCGTTCAGGCCGGGGCAGTCGCCGCCGCCGGTGAGCACGCCGATACGCATGATCCGCTCATCCTCCAGGAAACTGTGCGGTAGACCCACTCGAGCCCCAGGAACGAAGTCCGGTCAGACCGTCGGCATCGTTGCCGGCCCGGGGCGGGCCGTCAGTGCGCACTTTATCGGCCCGACCGGCGACCGGGCGAGCAGACCCCGAGGATCACCGGACCGTCGCTGGCCCGGTCACCGCCGGTAGGCCCGGCTGATCACCTGCCATCGGGCAAGGTTGTGGCGTGCGTCGACGAGCGCGTCGTGCCGGTCAGCGGCCGACGCCGGCAGATCCGGCCGACCGGCGTCGTCCCACCGCTGCCGCAGGTCCTTGGTGAACCGGGGAATCTCCCGGGGCAGGGCCGGCATGGCCCCCCACAACTGGGCCAGCGCCACATGGTCGTACGCGGCGTACCAGGCCCACAGCTCCAACTCGGCAGCCGAACCGTCGCGCAGCGGCGCGACCAGGAATGCGTACAGCTCGTCGCGGATCCGCGCCCGGGGCCGCCAGGCCGGATCGGCCGGTGACGGCAGCTTGTCGAGCACGTGGCGACGCACCCACGGCACAGCCCGGGCACCGTCGAACTCCGTGGAGACCGCGTAGAACTCCCGGCCGTGCTCGTCGACGACACCGATCGAAACCAGGTCGACGAGGCGCCCGTCCTCGATGAACTCGCAGTCGTAGAAGTAGCGGTAGATCATTACCGCCATCCTCGCCGATACCGGAGATAGACCCCCATCGGGGTGCCGGCCGGAGCGTCGCCGTCGCCCGGCTCGCTCCGACCGGTACCGCATCCCCACGGCCGGATCCGCCGGGCCCCCGTGTCGGCCCCCACCCGCCGGTGGATCTGGCCGCTAGCCTGCCGGTTTGTCGGGCACAGGACTGTCACAGAAATGATTGTGGGGGTGTACACCACGCGACACGGCAGCCATGATCTGATGTTGACACCGTTCTCCGAACGGTATCTATTTCATGTTCGCCTGGGTCGGGTGATGCACCCCGGACGGGCACGATGGTGCCCCCGGTGGGATGGTGCCCTTGGTGGGGAGGGGTTGGACCGTGGAGATGCGCCTGCCGGAGCCGGGTGACGCGCTCACCGGCGTGGACATGTTCGCCGGGCTCGAACCCGAGGTCCGGCAACGGGTCATCGCTGCCGCCGTGCCCCGCACCTACCGCAGGGGTCAGTTGCTCTTCGTCGAGAACGACCCGGGCGAGTCGCTCATCGTGCTCAAAAGGGGCGCCGTCGCGGTCTTCCGCACCGCGCCGACCGGCGAACGCGCGGTGTTGTCCGTCGTCCGCCCGCCCGACGTGCTGGGCGAGGTGTCGCTGCTGGACGCGTCGACCCGGTCGGCGTCCGCCGAGGCCATCGAGGACTGCACCGCGCTGGCGTTGTCCCGGGGCGCGTTCATGGATCTGGTGCACTCCAACCCGCGCATTCTCGACGCGGTGATGCGCTCACTCGGTGCGCTGATCCGCCGGCTCACCGAGCAGAACGCCGATCACGTCTTCCTCGATCTACCCGGTCGGGTGGCCAAGACGCTGGTCCGGCTGGCCGGGGAGAGCCAGGCCCCGATGATCACCATCGAGCTGAACCAGAGCCAGCTGGCGGAGATGGCCGGTGGCTCCCGGCAGAGCGTCAACCAGGCGATCGGATCGTTCAGCAACCGGGGTTGGCTGCGTACCGAAGGTCGGCGGATCGTGGTGACCGACGTGGCCGCGCTACGCCGCCGGGCCGGAATGGCCGACCGATGAGGTCGATACCGGCGGTACACGCGTGGCGCGCGTACCGCCGGGCCTGACGTCTACCGCCGTCAGGGCTGGGTGCTGGTCGGGCCGATCCAGTTGGTGCCGACCTTCTCCCCGGTCGGGCCGATCCACTCCTCGGCCACGACCCCCTCCTCCTGCAACTTCGCCAGCGTGCCGGCGTCGAGATCGATCATCTCCCCCGCGCCGTGGCTGACCCCGGACAAGTCCGTCCAGTCCTTCTCCAACTTGACGTACACCATGTCAGGACTCCCCTGCTCGGTCTGATCTGGCCAGATGAATGTATCCCGGTACCACCAGTAGATGGACTGTCCATTAGCCAACAGCCCGGTTATGGACAGTTGACCGCACGGGCGATACTCGGGCTGACGCACCCGCCGTGACCTGCGAATCCGGCCCCCCCGGCAGATCGGGTCCGGCACCGCCACGCCCGGCCGGGCATAGCCGCTGGCCAGGGCAGGTGGCCAGATGCGACAGTAGGCTCCCGACTCGACGTTCCCGCGAGGAGGCTGGCATCGCTGCCCCGTGCGAAAAGTGTGGCCGGACCGCAGCCGACGACGACCGCTACTGCGGCGGCTGCGGTACGGCGCTCATCCCTGTCTGCGCGCACTGCGACCGCCCGCTGGCGGCCGACGCGAGCTTCTGCACCTCCTGCGGCCAGCCGCAGGGTGGCCGACGGCCGACCGAGCCGAGTCAGGAGGACCGACGTCGGGTCAGCGTCCTGTTCATCGACCTGATCAACTTCACGCCGTACGTGGAACGGGTCGATCCCGAGCAGGTCCGGCGGATGCAGACGAACTTCTTCTCCATCGCGCGCCGGGTCGTCGGCCAGTACGGCGGGGTGGTGGAGAAGTACATCGGCGACGCGGTGATGGCGCTGTTCGGTGCGCCGGTGGCCACCGAGAACGACGCCCTGCGCTGCGTCCGGGCCGGGCTCGACCTGCGCCGCGCCCTGACCGAGTTCACCGCTTCCGCCGGCGAGGGACTCCGGTTCCGTATCGGCGTGGCCACCGGCGAGGCGCTGGTCGACACCGGCGCGGCCCGCGACGGTGGCCAGGCGTTCCTGGCCGGCGACGTGGTCAACACCGCGTCCCGGATGCAGTCGGTGGCACCGGCCGACGGGTTGCTGGTGTGCGGTGTCACGCACGGGCTGACCAAGGAGGCGATCCGCTACGACCCGCAGCCGGCGGTGACGCTGCGCGGACGGTCGTCGCCGACCGAGGTGTGGCTGGCGCTGGCCCCGTTGCGTCCCGTGCCGGCTGACCGGCAGACCGACGCGACCCCGCTGATCGACCGCGAACACGAACTGGGGCTGCTGGTCAACGCGCTGTACCGGTCGATCCGCGACCAGCGGCCCCAGGTGCTCACCGTGCTCGGCCAGGCCGGCATCGGCAAGAGCCGGCTGGTCCGGGAACTGCTTCGGCACACCGAACGGCTGGTTGACCAGCCGGTCACCTGGCGGATCGGGCGGTGCCCGCCGTTCGGGGAGAACGTCACGTTCGCCGCGCTCGCCGACATCGTCAAGGCCGAGGCCGGCATCCTCGACACCGACCTGGCCACCGTCGCCGAGCAGAAGTTGGCCACCGGGGTCCAGGCCCTGGTCGGACCGGAGGCGAACCGGCTGGTCGACGCGCTGCGCCCACTGGTCGGGCTGCCGCACCGCAACCTGCCGGCCGAGGAGACCGAGTCGGCATGGCGGCGCTTCCTGCTCGCCCTGGCCGCCCGGCAGCCGACCGTGCTGGTCTTCGAGGACCTGCACTGGGCCGACGAGGCGATGCTGCGCTTCGTCGAGCTGCTCGGCGCCTCCGCCTGGCAGGTGCCACTGCTGCTGCTGTGCACCGCCCGACCCGAGCTGACCAGCCGTGAGCCGGCCTGGGCGGGCACCACCCCGGGCGCGCTGACCGTCACCCTGCCGCCGCTGCGCGACACCGGGGTGGCCGCACTGTACGCGCACATGTTCGGTGCGGCGCCGTTCTCGGCCGATCTGCTCGGCCCGTTGATCGAGGTGGCCGACGGCAACCCGCTCTACGCCCACGAGTACGTGCGAATGCTGATGGAGCAGGGGGCGTTGCGGCGCAGCGGCCGTGGTTGGGCGTTGACCCGCAGCGATCGGCTGCCGATCCCGGACAGTGTGCACGGGGTGATCGCCAACCGGATGGATCTGCTGGACGCCACCGACCGGGCGGTGCTGCTCGCCGCAGCCGTGGTCGGGGTGCAGTTCTGGCCCGGCGCGGTCGCCGCCGCCCTCGGCCAGCCGGTGGAGCTGGTCGACCGGGCGCTGCGCCGGTTGGAGCAGCGCGACTTCGTCCACGAACAGCCGGGTTCGACGATGGCGCAGCAACCCGAGTTCCGGTTCCGCCACGTGCTGGTCCGCGACGTCTGCTACCAGCGGTTGCCCCGTAACGAACGGGTTGCCCGGCACGCCCGGACCGCCGACTGGTTGGACACCCTCGCTGGCGACCGGGACACCGACCTGGCCGAGGTGCTGGCCCACCACCGGTGGGCGGCGCACGAGATCGCGGACACGCTGGGTCTGGAGACCCACGGGTACGCTGGGGCCGCCCGGGATGCCCTGCACCGTGCGGCCCGCAGGGCGTACGCCCTGCACGCGCTGGACGTGGCGAGCGGGCACGTGGAACGCGCGCTGCGCCTGGTGACCGCCGCCGGCACCGACGGGCTGGGTGAGCGGTTGCAGCTCGAACTGCTCGGTGCCGAGCTCGCGTTTCTGCGCGACGGCCCGGGCTTCCTCGCCGACGGGGGCGCCGACCGGCTGAGGACGCTCGCCGACCAGCTGGCCGACGTCAACGATCAGGGGTGCGCGGCCCGGGCCTGGACCCTGCTCGGGCGGGCTGCCTGGCTGCGGACCGACCGGGACGAGGCGCTGCGCTGCCTCGACCGGGCGGTGGAACTGTTCGACGCGCTGCCGGACACCGATCAGAAGGCCGACGCGTACGCCGAACTGGGCCGGCTGCACATGCTCAACCTGGAACGGGATCCGGCGGTCGCGGCGGCCGGCGCGGCGGCCGAGATCGCCGACCGGTTGAGGCTGACCGAGACACTGGCCAACGCCCGGATCACCGTTGCCATGGCCCGGTACCAGTCCGGGGACCGGGCCGGGCTCGACGAGCTGCGGGCGGCCACCGCGATGTGTCGCGAGCACCAACTGCTCGCGCTGCCCCGGGCGCTGCAGAACCTGTCGTACGCGTTGTGCGAAGAGGGCGACTGGTCCGGCGCCCAGGAGCTGATGTCCGGTGCCGCCTCCGGCTCCGGGCTGAGCACCGGATACTCCGGCGAAGCCATGCGTGCCTACTTCGCCGGGGACTTCGCCGCCTTCCTCGCCGCCGCCGACTCCTTCGTCGCAACGCCCAGCGGCCGGTGGGACATCCAGGTACGGGGCCTACGGGCGTGTCTGCGGGTACTGCGCGGCGATCCGGTACCCACGGCCGATCAGAGCGGGGTCGACGACGTCGCCGACGCGGTACACGCGGCCCGGGACAGCGGCTTCCGTCGGCCGTACTGGAACAGCCTCGGCTTGGGCGCACTGTGCCGGGCGCTACAGGGGCGGGGTGTGGAGGCCGCAGCGCTGCTCGACGAGCTGGACCAGTCCTGGTCGAAGGTCCCCGCGCTGGCCAGCGGCGAATGGATCGCGGCCGCCGCGTTCGCCGCCGCGATCGCCGGGCGTGGCGCGGCAGGGCAGGTCCGGGCGATGCTCGACCGGGTGCAGCATCGCACCCCGTGGGCCGAGGCCGCGCTGCGGACGGTGACCGCAGCGGTGGCGGCGGCCGACGGCGAAAACCGCGCGGCAGGTGAGCTGTACGCTGCCGCAGCGGCCGGTTTCGCCGACATCGACGCGACCACCGACCGGATGATCGCGTTGGCGTTGGCCGTGGCGGCGTGGCGGCGTGTCGGCGACCGCGATGCCGACGCGCCGGCGCTGGCCGAGGTGCGCAGCTTCGCGCTGCGCAACAAGGCACCCGGGTTGCTGCACCTCGACGATCAGGACGCGGGCGGCTACCGCTGGTCTCCGACCCTGGCGTCGTGACCGCAGGCGGCGAGGTTCACGGGCACGGCACCGCACAACGCACTCCCACAACCGCCTACCGGCGTGTCACGATTCAAGGGCACGGCACGCCCCCGGCCGGGGGTCCGCCGGCGGACAGGGCCCGACGGCGGCCGGTGAGGAGTTGATTCGGTGTCTGCGGGTGGCGCGCGTCGGGGGCGGCGGGACAACGGCCTCGACGCATCCGAGTACGCCGTGGCCGGCGACGTCGACCCACGGGTCGGTGAGCACCTGCTCGACGTGCTCGCCGCCGGTGGGATCGCGGCCTACCTGCAGCCGTCGTCGGACGTCAATCCGGTCACCCGCACGACCACCGTGCCGGCCCGGCCGGTGGACCGGCTCTTCGTCGACCGGGCACACCTGGACACCGCCCGGGGCTACCTGGCGCAGTTGGCCGAGGACGGCCCGGGCGCACCGGGCAGCCGCTCCGGTTCCCCAGTGGCCGGGTTCGGACAGACCACGTCGCCGGCGTCGGACCCGGTTGTTCCGGCGGGCGCGGGGCAGCCGGCCGGTCGGGACGCCGATGTCGACGCCGTCTGGGCCGGCATCATCGCCAACTATCACGCTCCGGCTCCGGCGGACCCCACCGCCGCGCCCTGGCCGGCCGCCGAGAACCTGCCGCCGGTTGAGAACCTGCCGGTGGAGGGCCGGTCGACCGGTCGGGATCCGCTCGCCGACGGTCCACGCCGGGACGGGACGGCAGGCGAGGGCGACGGCCGGGACGCCATCGGCCGGGACGCCACCGAGCGAGGCCCGGCGGATCGGGCCGGCGACAGCCGGGACAGCGACAGCCGGGCCGGCGACGATGCTCACGGCCGCGCCGAGCCGGAGATCACGGCCACCGGCACGCCGGACCCGTTGCCGTGGGCGGTCGGCTACACCAACATCTCCGTCGGACGGCGGGACGACGAGCCGTCCCTACTGGATGGGCTGGACACCTTCGGTGCCCGGTTACCCGACGAGCCGGAGGAGGGCTACACGCCTCCCCTGCCGCCTCCGCTGCCCCGGTTGTCGTCGGCTGCGGTCCTCGGGGTACTGGCGATCATCGCCGGCTTCATCCTCTTCGTCTTCCCGACGGTGCTTCCGGTGGATCGTGGACTGGCTATCCTGCTCGGTTTCGCTGGCGTGGTCGGTGGCTTTGTCACGCTGATCTGGCGGCTGCGGCCGGATCACGACGAGGATGACGATCTGGACGACGGCGCGGTCGTCTGAAACTGACCAACGGATGGCGAAAATCCGGATCCATTGACGCCTGTGGTCACTCTGTAACACTCGCGTAACTTGTTCTCAGTAGGAATAATTCTCGTAGCCGATCCCCCCCCACGAGTTCGTGATCACTCGCCATGCGCGGCAACCGCCGCAGCGAAACGAGGTCCCCTCATGCGTCAGAGTTCTCTCGTCGTGGTGGCGAACCGGCTGCCGGTGGATGACAGCGTCGCGCGCGACGGCGCGTGCGAATGGCGTCGCAGCCCCGGTGGTCTGGTCAGCGCCCTGCACCCGATCCTGCAGCACACCCCGGCCACCTGGGTCGGCTGGGCCGGTGGCACCGGCCCGGCACCGAGCCTGCCCGACATCGACGGCGTACGGATGCACACCGTCGCTCTGTCTCAGGAGGACATCAGAGACCACTACGAGGGATTCGCCAACGCTACGCTCTGGCCGCTGTACCACGACTCGGTGGAGCAACCCGCGTACCACCGCAGATGGTGGGAGGCGTACCAGCGGGTGAACCAGCGCTTCGCCAAGGCGGCGGCGGCCGCCGCCGAGCCTGGTGCGCTGGTCTGGGTGCAGGACTACCACCTGCAGTTGGTGCCCGGGATGCTCCGGGCGCTGCGGCCCGACCTGCTGATCGGGTTCTTCCTGCACGTTCCGTTCCCGCCGCCGGAGCTGTTCATGCAGCTGCCACGCCGGGCCGAGCTGATGCTCGGCATGCTCGGCGCCGACCTGGTGGGGTTCCAACGCGCCCAGGCCGCGCACAACTTCGCCCAGCTGGCGACGAAAGTGCTCAAGGTGCCGGCCACCGACCGGCGAATCGCTATCGACGACCGGGTGGTGCGCATCGGCGCCTTCCCGGTGTCGATCAACATGTCCGAGATGGAGTCCCTCGCCGGCCGGCCGGATGTGCTGGAACGGGCCCGTCAGCTGCGGTCCGACCTCGGGGACCCGCAGCATGTCATCCTCAGTGTGGACCGGATGGACTACACCAAGGGCATCGAGCAACGGCTCAAGGCGTACAGCGAACTGATCGCCGACGGGCACATCAAGGTCCGCGACACGGTGATGGTTCAGGTCGCGGTGCCCAGTCGGGAACGGGTCGAGCAGTACCGCATCCTGCGCGACCGGGTGGAACGCGAGGTCGGACGGATCAACGGCGAGTTCGGCCGGGTCGGCGAACCGGCGATCCACTACCTCAACCAGTCGTTCAGCCGGGCCGACCTGGCGGCACTGTACCGGATCGCCGACATGATGGCGGTCACCCCGCTGCGGGACGGGATGAACCTGGTCGCCAAGGAGTACGTCGCCGCCCGGGTCGACGACGACGGTGCGCTGCTGCTCAGCGAGTTCGCCGGTGCCGCCGCCGAGTTCCAGCAGGCGTACCTGGTCAACCCGCACGATCTCGACGGACTCAAATTGACGCTGATGCACGCGCTGGAGGCATCACCGACCGACGTGGCGGACCGGATGCGCTCCATGCGCGAGTATCTGCGCACCCACGACATCCGAGCCTGGGTGCACGGCTACCTCACCGCGCTGGACCGCACCGGTTCCCTGGCCGCCCGACTCACCGCCTGATCCCACCGGCCGATCGCCAGCGGTCAGCCGGCGCCCTTGTCCAGCCAGTCGAGGATCGCGTCGACCGGCTCCGTCCAGCGGGCGTCGAGCATCAGATCGTGGCCCATCCCTGGGAACAGCAATGGAGCGCCCCCGTACCGCCGGGCCGCGCGGTCCAGCACCGCAGCCGGCACCACCCGGTCGTCGGGGCTGCCGAGGACCAGCACCGGTGGATCACCGACCGGCGGCTCGACCCGCTGGCGGACCAGCAGCTGCCACTGGGCCCGGGCCGACGCGCGCCCCAACCGCTCCATGTAGGACAGTGCGACGGCCTCTGGTAGCTCCCGGCTGAACAGTTGACCGGCGCGCAGCCGCAACGCCCCGCCGAAGACGGCCGGCAGGGTGCCGAACGGATTGCGCCGCAGCGCCGCGCCGAGCAGCGGCCAGCCACCGAGCACGGGGGCGGCCAGCACCGCGGCCCGCGCCGGATAGCGGGCCAATGCGTGACCGACCACCAACGCCCCGGCGCCGTGCCCGATCAGCACCGCTTGCCGGGGCAGGCCGGCTGCGGCCTGCACCACGTCGTGCACGTACGCCCGCAGGTCGGCCCGCGGCGCCGCGCCGCTGTCCCCGTGCCCGCGCAGACTGACCGCGTACGCCGGGAACCCGCGCTCGGCGGCCCGCTCCAGCCAGTGCTCGGCAAACACCCACGCGCCGTGCCCGAACCCGGGCACGAACAGCAGCGGCGGCCGGCCCTCGTCGCGCGACACGTCGGCGTGCAGCACCTCGCGGCGCACCGCCGGGACCGGTCTGGCCCATTCCCGGGTACGGACGATGCGGGGGGCCGCAAGGGTACGGCTCATCGGGCCGCCACCTCCAGACTGTCCAGGGTCTCCTGCAGCGCGCGCAGGTAGGTGACGTGGCTGACCTCGAACCAGCGCCGGGCCGGGACGGTCGCCTTGGCGTCGTGCCAGGGCCGTCCCGCGCCGGCCTCGATCCGGCCGGCCAGGGCACCGGTGACCGCCGGATCCGCCGACCGGGCGCGCAGCCACCGGGCGACCATGACGCTCTGCCAGTGGACCAGCGGGAAGACCCCGAACTCCGCCTGCACCAGCCCGATCACCGACAGCGTCGGGTGTCCCGGGGCGAAGGCGTGCAGGTGCAGGCGGGGCCGTCCGTCCGCGTCGACGCCGAGCACCTGCGGGTCGAGAAAATCGAACTGGGGCTGGTAACCGGTGGCGAGTACGACGAGGTCGGGATCCACCTCGGTGCCGTCGGCGAGCTCCACGGTGTGCCGGCGGAACCTGGCCACGTCGGGCACCGGGCGGACCGTACCGTGCCCGATGTGCAGGACGAGTTGGCTGTTGACCACCGGATGGGCGTCGAACACCCGGTGCTCCGGAGCCGGTAGCCCAAACCGGGTCTGGTCTCCGACTACCAACCGGAGCAGCCGGTGGAAAACTACCTGGCGCAGCCAGCGCGGCAGACGCCGGGCGAGCAGCCCCGCGTTGACCTGGTCACTCGGCCGGCCGAACAGGTACTTCGGGGTGTACCAGTAGCCGCGACGGGTGGAGTGCCAGCAGCGGGCCGCCTGTTGCCCGGCCTCGACGGCGATGTCGCAGCCGGTGTTGCCGCCGCCCACCACCAGTACCCGCCGGCCGCGCAGCTGGGTCGCGTCGTGGTAGGCCGACGCATGGATCACCTGGCCGGTGAAATCGGACAGTCCTTCGTAGGCGGGCAGCCGGGGTGCCCAGTTGTGTCCGTTGGCGACGACCACGGCGGCGTAGCGCTGGGTGCGTCGGGCACCGTTGCCGCCGGCGCTGCGGGTCGTCACGTCCCACCGGTCCCCCGGCGCCGGTTCGACCCGTACCACCTCGGTGCCGAACCAGATGTGCTGGCGCAGATCGAAATGGTCGGCGTAGCGTTCCAGATAGGCCAGCAGCTGGCTGTGGTGCGGGTAGTCGGGCCAACTGTCCGGCAGCGGGAAGTCAGGGTACTGGCTGAACGGCTTCGACGAGATCAGATGGGTGCTGGCGTAGACCGGGCTGCGGTCGTGGCGCCAGTTCCAGGCACC
The DNA here is from genome assembly GCF_048060315.1 of Micromonospora sp. LOL_013. Classification (NCBI taxonomy): domain Bacteria; kingdom Bacillati; phylum Actinomycetota; class Actinomycetes; order Micromonosporales; family Micromonosporaceae; genus Micromonospora; species Micromonospora sp. LOL_013. The sequence continues at coordinate 195,945 of NZ_JBHMIQ010000002.1, read as the reverse complement.
GCCGACGCCCGTCTCCCGTTCGTAACAGTCGACCCCGAACCCCTGTTCGCGCAGGTTCTTGACCGCGCACAACCCGCTCGCACCGGCACCGATGACGCAGACATTCTCACCCTGTTCGGAGATCGGGCGGTCGTCCCGCCACCGGTCGTCACCGGTGGCAGGGCTGTCGTAGTCAGCGGAAGTAGACACCGGCAATCTCCTTCGTACGGCTGCGAAATCGTGCCGGCTAGCCGCCCCGCTTGTCCAGTCCTGGTGCCGGTTCGGTGAGCACCAGATCGGCAACGACCGGAAGATGGTCACTCGCCCGCCGCGCCGCTGCAGTGTCCACCACCCGGCAGCCGGCCACCTCGATGCGCGGATCGACGAAGATTGCGTCGATCCGGCGGCGCGGGTCGCGGCCCGGGAACGTGCCGGCCCGGCCCGCACCGGCGGCGGCAGCGGCGTCGGTGAACCCGGCGGCGGCCAACCGCCACGCCGCACCGGTGTCGTCCGGCGGCGGGGCGGCGGTGCCGAGCCGGGCGGCGGTGCCGGGCCGGGCGGCGGTGCCGGGCCGGGCGGCGGTGCCGGGCGACGACAGGTCGTCGGGGTCCGCCGGCGGGTCGTTGACGTCCAGGCCAAGGATCACCGGCCCGTCGACGTCGGCGCAGGCCTGGCGCAGCAGCCGGGCCTGCGCCGGTCGCTCCGTCGGATCAGTGGACAGATGCGATCCGACCACCACGAAGCGGGCCGAGCCGACCGCGCAGCGGGCGAACACCGCGCCGCGCAGGTGCCGGCCGGGCGTCAGCGGGAACCGGACCGACCAGGTGCTCCCCACCCGTACTCGCAGCGTGGTCAGCACCAGGTTGCCCAACGGCGGTGGCCCACCGGATCCGACGACCATCTCGAACGCGTTCGCCAGCGCGGCCGACCTGGTCCGCCACCGCCACCGACGCGGTGCCTCCTGCAGGATCGCCACATCCGGTGCGATCTGGCGGACCACCTCGGCCAGCGCGGCCCGATCGTCACGCTGGCCGTGGATGTTGTACGTGAGCACCCGCAGCCGCACACCGGGCCGCTGCGGCGCGGTCGTCTGGTCAGCCGTCACAGTCTCCTCCTCGGCACGATGTGAAGGGGCCGGAATCCGGCGGGCAGGCCGGCTCAGATCCGCCGGGCGAGGTCGGCCGCACCGACCACACCGGCGGCGTTGCCCAGTTCGGCCGGCCGCACCTCGGCCACCGGGATGCGGACCCGCTGGGCCAGCGCGTCGGTGTACGCCCGTTGAGCGGGGCCGAGCAGCAGCTCACCCGCGTCGACCACGCCGCCGCCGATCACCATCACCTCGGGATCGAGAATCTGCGCCAGGTCGGCCAAGCCGATGCCGAGCCAACGCCCGATCTGTGCGAACGCCTCGCAGGAGACCGGGTCACCAGAGCGGGCCGCGGTGGTGACCATCGGCCCGGTGACCGCCTCGGCGTCGCCGCCGGCCAGGGCGAGCAGTTTGGTCGCCCGGTCCGGTTCCTGCCGGGCGCCGGCACGGGCGAACCGGACCAGGGCATTGCCGCTGGCGTACTGCTCGATACAGCCCTGCCGGCCGCAGCCGCACTGATGTCCGTCCGGGACCGCCAGCATGTGGCCGAGTTCCGCGGCGATGCCGTGCGCACCGCGGACGAGTTCGCCGCCGTACACGATGCCGCCGCCGATGCCGGTGCCCACGGTGAACATGACCATCGAGTCGGCGGCGTCCCGGCCGGCGCCGTGCCGAAACTCTGCCCAGGCCGCGACGTTTGCATCGTTCTCGACGATCACCGGCAGGTCGACCGCCGCGCTCACGTACTCCCGCAGCGGTTCGTCCCGCCAGGCGAGGTTCGGGGCGAACAGCACAGTTGAACGACGTGCGTCGATCCATCCGGCAGCCCCGATACCGACCGCGCCGACCGGGTGGTTCGCCGCCAGCTCGAGCACCACCTCGATGATCACGTCCCGGGTCATGGCCACGTCGTCGGCTGGCGTTTCGTGCCGAGTCCGGGCCAGGACCTTTCCGTCCGGATCGACGACCCCGCCAGCGACCTTGGTGCCACCGATGTCGACTCCGATGGTCAGCGTCACCGCTGCCGCTCCCCTCTGCTGTGCTCTTCGCGCGCCGGTGTCCGCACCGGGTCCGGTCCGGCGGCTGTCCACCGCCGGGGCAGTCGTCCGGCCGGACGGTGCCGGATCAGGCCGGATCAGGTCCCGGCCGGCCATGGTCCGGCGAGGTGGCACCCGACCGGTCCGGCTCCGCCCCGGCGGTATCCGCGCCGGGTGTCGCCGGAGCGGTCACCGCCGGACCGCCGGTGCGGCCCTGGGCTGGTGGTGCGCCTGTCCCGGCGACGTCGACGGGGGCGTTCGTCGCGGCCGACCAGACGTCCCGATCACCCGCGTAGTCCGAATCATCCATGGTCCAGGTGGTCTGGCGCCAGACCTCGTCGTCCGAGGTCGTCCGGCCGGTCGGCGGACCGTGCCGGTCCGGCGGCGGGCCGGCGGGATCCGCAGCCGGCGAACCGGCCGCCGGCTCCGGGGACGCGGTGGGGTCAGCCGGACGCTCCGATTGCCCGGCGGGGTCGGCCGGACGGTCGGGGGCCAGGGCACGCAGCAGGCTGGCGACTCCGGCGGCGAAGTCCCCGGCACCGGCGGCCAGCCGGTCGGCCAGCTCCGGGCTGGGGTCACGCAGTGCCGTGATGGCCCGGCAGACCGGGCAGACGCAGCAGGCCGGGTCGCCGGTGGCGACTGGCCCGGTGCCGCCCAGCAGGTCACGCAGCAGGCCGAGGCCGCCCGCGGCGCCGGCACCGAGCCGCTGGCCGCGCGCCGCCAGCTGCGCCATCGCCAACGCGGTCGCCACCAACCGTTCCGCTTCCGCCCGCGCGGAGCGAGGATCTGTTTCCACCGTCGGCCCGCCCCTAGCCTGTCTCCGTCGCACCGAACTGTTCCACTCGGTGCTTGAGCTGTGTCAGGGCAGCATCCATGATCATTTTTTCGGCCTTGCGGCGGAACATCCCGAGCATCCCGACAGAGAGCTCCACCTCCAGCGTGTAGGTCACCGTGGTGGTTCCATCCCCGTTGTCCTCGATGTCGTACGCACCGTCCTGCCGGCGCTGCATCCGGGACGGCTCAGCCAGCCGCCACTCGATCCGGGACAGGTCCTCGGAGTACTCGTAAATCAACGTGTAGTCGTCTGCGAGCACTCCGGCGTCAAGCACGAAGCGGACCTCACGGGCGTGTCCATCCTCGTACTCCTGGCGCACCTCGACTCGGTCCAGCGCCTCGGTCCACTCGGGGTAGCGCACGAAGTCGCAGATCACCGCCGTCACCCGGAACGCGGGCGCGGCGACGACAATCGACTTGGTGGAGGACTCCGCCATGTGGGGCAGGCTACCCGGTGCCGGGCCAAGATCAAGCCAGTGGCCGACAACCGTCCGGCCGCCGCCGGCAGCGGGCTGACCGCGCAGGTCATCGGTCGCCCGGTAGGTTGCGGGTAGCCGGACGTGCACCGCCGGTCCGGTCCGCCTCAGCCCACGAGCACAAGGAGTGCAGGTGCGCGAGTTCTCCGTACCACCGGTCGTCACGGTCGGTGATGCCGCCAACCTGACCGATCCGGTCTGGGACAACGCCGAGACCGCACCGGACGCGGTCCAGTTCACCCGGCCCGGACCGGACGGGCTGCAGGAGGTGACCTGCCGGGAGTTCCGCGACGAGGTGGTGGCGGTCGCCTGCGGCCTGATCGGCGCGGGAATCAACGCCGGAGACCGGGTCGGTCTGATGAGCCGGACTCGGTACGAGTGGACGCTGCTCGACTACGCGATCTGGTCAATCGGCGCGGTGACCGTGCCGGTGTACGAGACGTCCAGCGCCGAGCAGGTCAGCTGGATCCTGGCCGACTCCGGGGCGGTCGCCTGCGTGCTGGAGACCAACGGGCACGCGATCACCCTGGCCTCGGTCCGCGACCGGTTGCCCGCGCTACGCGAGGTGTGGCAGCTGGAAACCGGCGGTCTCGACGAGATCCTGGCCCGGGGCGGGACCGTCGACGCCGCCCAGGTGCAACACCGCCGCCAGCAGCTGACCTCGAACGACATCGCCACGATCATCTACACCAGTGGAACCACCGGACGGCCGAAGGGCTGTGTGCTCAGCCACCGGAACATGTACGCCGACATCGCCAACGCGATCCCCGGTCTGCCGAACCTGTTCCACGAGGGCGCGGCGACCCTGTTGTTCCTGCCCCTGGCCCACTCCTTCGCCCGGCTGATCCAGATCGGCGCGGTGCACGCCCGGGCCACGATGACCCACGCGGCCGACCCGAAGAACCTGGTCGACGACCTGGCCAGCGTCCGCCCGTCCTTCGTGTTGTCCGTACCCCGGGTCTTCGAGAAGGTCTACAACGCGGCCCGGCAGCGCGCCTACGACGGCGGCAAGGGTGCCATCTTCGACCGGGCCGACCATGTGGCCGTCGCCTACAGCGAGGCTCTGGACACCCCCGGCGGGCCAGGGCTCGGGCTACGCGTCCGGCACGCGGTGTTCGACCGGCTGGTCTACCGGAAGCTGCGGGCCGCGCTCGGCGGCCGGTGCCGCACCGCGATCTCCGGCGGCGCCCCGCTGGGCGCCCGGTTGGCGCACTTCTTCCGCGGCGTCGGGGTGACCGTCTACGAGGGGTACGGGCTGACCGAGACCTCCCCGGCGGTGTCGGTCAACCTGCAGCACGCGATCCGGATCGGCACCGTCGGCCGGCCGTTGCCCGGCGTCAGCGTCCGGATCGCCGACGACGGCGAGGTGCTGATCAGCGGCGACCTGGTGTTCCGGGGGTACTGGAACAACCGGCAGCAGACCGATGAGGTGCTCACCGACGACGGCTGGTTCCGCAGTGGCGACCTCGGCCAGCTCGACGACGACGGATTCCTGACCATCACCGGTCGGAAGAAGGAGCTGATCGTCACCGCCGGCGGCAAGAACGTCGCACCCACCGTGCTGGAGGACCAGTTGCGCGCCCACCCGCTGGTCAGCCAGTGCGTGGTGGTCGGCGACCGACGGCCGTTCATCGCCGCGCTGCTCACCGTTGACGAGGACGCCTGGCCGGGCTGGCTGGAACGCAACGGTCACCCGGCCGGTCGCACAGTCGCCGATCTGCGCGACGATCCGACGCTGCTGGCCGAACTTCAGCAGGCCGTGGACGAGGCGAACCGCGCCGTCTCGGCCGCTGAATCAATCCGGCGGTTCCGGGTGCTGGCCCGCGACTTCACCGAGGCGAGCGGCGAGTTGACCCCGTCGCTGAAGGTGAAACGGGCGGTGGTGCACGCCAACTACGAAGCCGAGATCGCCGAAATCTACGGGGGCTGACTACCATCCGTCACGTGTCCGCACCGACATCCGACGCGCCCCGTCCGCATCCACTCGCCGCGGTGGCGCGCCTGGTCATGCTCGCGCTCGTCGCGGTGCTGACCCTGATCACCACCCGGGACCTCGGCGAACTGCGCTGGGTGGCGCTGCTGGCGGTCGCCGGCGCCCCAGCGGTGCTCGTCCCCCGTCAACCGGTCATCGCCATGCTCGGCCGCCTCGCCGAGGTCGTCATCGTCGGCCTGGCCACGAGCGAGGTTGCCGCCGCCGCCAACCTGCGCGGCTCCATCGGCGCCGGGCTGGGCGCGTCGGCGATGCTGCCGTACCTGTCAGTGCCGTTGACGGTGGCGGTGCTGCAACGGCGGACCCGTGAGGCGACCGCGCTGCTCGGCGTCACCGCGCTCACCCTGGCCCTCAGCGGGTTGTTCACCACGATCGACGGCCGACCGCAGCTGGCCCAGCTCGGCTACGTCGCGGTCTGCACGCAGTGGCTGATCCTGGCCAGCCTCGGCATCCTGGCCGCCGGCACGCTGCAGCAGGTGATGCAGGCCCGTGGGGAGAGCAAGCCGGCCCCGTACGCGGAGGCCACCCGGCTGCTCACCCAGCTGCGCAGCGTCGCACGGCAGCTGCCCGGTGCCACGCTCGACCCCGGCAGCATCTCCGAGCACCTAATCGAGGAGCTGCGGGCGGTGGCGCCGACCGGTCGCACCGCGGTGCTCTCCGGCAGCGGTGGGGGGCGGCTGGTGGTGCTCGCCCAGGCCGGTCTGGATCGGGTCGACTGGGAGACGACCCTGGACGCCGATTCGGCCATCGCCGACGCCTGGGCCAGCCAACTGCCGCAGACCGCGGCCCGCTCGCAGGCCCGGTCGCATCCCGGTGGTGACGTGTCGGCGCTGGTGGTACCGCTGGTCGCCGGGGTGCGCACGGTCGGTCTGGTGATTTTGGAGACGGACAGCGCCAACGCCTACCCGCCGCCGGTGGTCGGCCGGATCACCGCGTTGACCCGCCCGGCGGCGCTTCGGCTGGAGGCCGCGCTGCTGTTCGACGAGGTCCGGTCGCTGGCCACCAACGAGGAACGGCAACGGCTGGCCCGGGAGATTCACGACGGGGTGGCCCAGGAGTTGGTGATGGTCGGCTACGGCATCGACAACGCCCTGGCCACCCTGCCGGAGGGCAGTGACGAGACCGCCGAGGACCTGCGGACGCTGCGCGGCGAGGTCACCCGGGTGATCACCGAGCTGCGGCTGAGCCTGTTCGAGCTGCGCAGTGAGGTTGACCGGCACGGCGGGCTGGCAGCCGCGATTGCCGAGTACGCCCGTACCGTCGGATCGTCCGGCCGGTTGCGGGTGCACCTGTCGCTGGACGAGTCCGGGGCCCGGCTGCCGGCGGCCACCGAGGCGGAACTGCTGCGCATCGCACAGGAGGCGATTACCAATGCGCGCAAGCATGCCGGTGCCGCGAATCTGTGGGTCACGTGCGACATCGACCCGCCGTACGCGCAAATAGAAGTGTCGGATGACGGTCAGGGGATCGCCGACCAACGGCCGGACGGGCGGTACGGTCTTGCAATCATGGCAGAGAGAGCGGAACGTATCCGGGGCCGGTTGGAGATCAGGCCACGGCACCCGAGCGGAACGACCGTGGCAGTGGTGCTCGGAACCTCGCCCCGGCGCGATAGCGTGCGCGATAGCGTGACAGCACCAGAAGGGGAGTAGCCACAGCATGACCACCAGCCCCACACCGACCACCCGGACCAAGGTCCTACTTGTCGATGATCACGACCTCATCCGGAAGGGCCTGCGGCACGCTTTCGAGCGCGACCGCCAGTTCGAGGTCGTCGGTGAGGCCGCAACGGCGGCCGAGGGTGTACGCCAGGCGGGCGCCCTGCAACCAGATGTTGTGATCATGGACCTGCGGCTGCCGGACGGCAGCGGCCTCGAAGCGACCCGGGCGCTGCGCAAGTCCAGCTCCACGATGGGCATCGTGGTGTTGACCATGTACGCCGGCGACGACCAACTGTTCGGCGCGCTCGAGGCCGGGGCCAGCGCGTTCGTGCCGAAGACCGCACCGGCGGACGAGGTGGTCGCGGCGGCCCGGCACGCGGCCTCCTCGCCGAGCGCGTTCACTGCGGCTGACCTGGCCGAGGCGATGAAACGCCGGCTCGCGCCGTCCGGACCGCAACTTTCCCCCCGGGAGGGCCAGGTGCTGCGCCTGCTCGCCGACGGGATGAGCGTGGCCGGGATCGCCAAGCAGTTGTTCGTCAGCGAGTCGACGGCGAAGACGCACATCTCCAAGTTGTACGAGAAGCTCGGCGCGGCGAACCGGGCCCAGGCGCTGATGACGGCGCTGCGGCTCGGTCTGTTGGAGGCGCCGGACGCTCCGAAGTTCTGACCTGGTCGCGTGGTGCCGGCGGCGGGCGGGCCGGCCCACGTCGACCCGTGGCGACTGTGCTCGGTGCGGCGGGACCTCCCGGTTCGGACGCTCTGGATGCCCGGGCACGCAGCGGGCACAATGGCTAGCGCCACCAGCCAAGCCAGCAAACGGCCAGACAGGGACAAAAGGGGCGAAAATGGATCGGCCGCACTGGGCACCGGAGAGCATCGACGTCGAGCGGCCGAGCGTCGCCCGGATGTACGACTACTACCTCGGCGGCTCACACAACTTCGCCGTCGATCGGGCCGCCGCCCAGGCGATGATCACGGCCGTTCCCGACGCCCCGTTGATGGCCCAGGCGAACCGGGCCTTCATGCGCCGCGTTGTGCAATTCCTCGTCGAGTCGGGAATCCGGCAGTTCCTTGACATCGGCTCCGGGATCCCCACTGTAGGCAACGTGCACGAGATCGCTCAACGGCTGGCACCGGAATCGAAGGTCGCCTACGTGGACGTCGATCCGATCGCCGTCGCACACAGCCGGGAGATCCTCGCCGGCAACGACCGGACTACGATCCTGCAGGAGGACCTGCGCAACCCGGAACGGATCCTGCACGATCCTCAGGTGCGCAAGCTACTCGACTTCGACCAGCCGGTCGCGGTGCTGATCGTCGCGGTCCTGCATTTCGTGCCGGACTCCGACGACCCCACCGGGATCCTGGCCGAACTGCGCGCCGCCCTCACGCCCGGCAGCCATCTGGTCCTGTCCCAGGCCAGCGACGACGGTCGCAGCGACGAGGAACGCCGCGAGGCGGACCAGATCTACCGGCGCACCGACAACCCGCTCAACGTCCGGTCCCGGGCCGCGCTGACCAGGTTCTTCGACGGGTTCGACCTGCTACCGCCGGGCGTGGTCTGGGTGCCGCAGTGGCGCCCAGAGTCGCCCGAGGCGGCCGAGGACGCCGAGCGTGCCGTCTTCATGGGCGGGGTAGGCCGACTCGGTGGCTGAGCAGTCCGAGCCGGACGCCGATCCGCCCGGTGGCCGGCCACCGGGCGTCGCCGCCGTCGCCCGGGCCTGGGCCAAGGCGGTAACCGGGACCAGCTACCTGCCGCTGACCCAGGAGCAGTTGGAGGCGTTTCTCGGCGACCTGACCGTACGGCTCGTCACAGCGCTGCGCGCCGAGCCGTTCACCATTCGGGTCGGCTACCAGATCGGGTCGGACCTGGTCGCCGCGCACATCGCCTCGGCGGAAGGGCTCGGCCGCACCATAGAGGTACTCGACCTGCGACTACTGCGGGACCTGGACATCGACGACCCGGACCTGCCGGACCGGATGGCACGGCTGCTCGGCGGTATCGCCACCGGCTACACCCGGGCGCTGCGCGACCGCACCCTGGACGAGCAGGAAACCATCCGCCGCGCGGCGTTGGTCGCCCGGGAGCAGGCCGAGATCGCGCTGCGCGAGAGCGAGGCCCGGTACCGGCACCGGGCCACCCACGACCCGCTCACCGACCTGCCCAACCGGAGCTTGTTCACCCAGCGGCTGGACGACGTGTTCAGCAGGACCGGGCGTACCGGCAGGGACGGACGCCGACTCGGCGTCTGCTTCGTCGACCTCGACGGTTTCAAGATCGTCAACGACACCCTCGGTCACCACATCGGGGACCTGCTGCTGGTCTCCGTCGCCGAGCGGCTGCGCCGGGGCGTCGGCGAACACCTGGTGGCCCGCATCGGTGGCGACGAGTTCGTCATCCTGGTCGCCGACACCACCTGCACCGACGACGTGCTCAAGGTCGCCGAAGCCGCGCTCGCCGCGATCGGCGAACCGGTCGTCGTCGACGGCCACGAACTGACCGTGACCGCCAGCATCGGCATCGTGGAACGCCTGGTCGCAGGCACCACTCCGAGCGAGGTGATGCGGGCCGCCGACGTCACCCTGCACTGGGCGAAATCGGCGGGAAAGGGCCGGTGGGCACTGTTCGATCCGGTGCGCAACGACCACCAGTTGGCCCGGTACGCGCTGTCGGCGGCGATGCCCGCCGCTCTCGACCGGGGCGAGTTCTACCTGGACTACCAGCCGCTGGTCGCGCTCGCCGGCGGCGCGCTGCTCGGCGTCGAGGCGCTGGTCCGCTGGCGGCACCCGACGATGGGGGTACTCGGGCCGGACCGGTTCATCTCCCTCGCCGAGGACTCCGGGCTGATCGTCCGGCTCGGATCGTGGGTGCTGGCGGAAGCCTGCCGGGAGGCCCGGCGCTGGCTGGACCGCAGCGCGAACGCCCCGTTCGTCAGTGTCAACCTGGCTGTCCGGCAGGTCAACGACCCCGGTTTGGTGCGGTACGTGACCGAGGTGCTCGCCGACACCCGGCTACCAGCCGACCGGCTGCAGCTGGAGATCACCGAGAGCGCCCTGATGAGCACCGCTGACGGACCGGTCCGCACCCTGCGAGAGCTGGCCGACCTGGGCGTACGGATCGCCATCGACGACTTCGGGACGGGCTACTCCAACCTGTCCTACCTTCGCTCGCTGCCGGTGCAGGAGCTGAAGCTGGCCGGGAAGTTCGTCGAAGGGCTCCGTGCCCCGGCTGGCACCGACCGGACCGACGAGAGCATCCTGCTCACCCTGGTGACGCTGGCCCACACGCTGCGGCTGACGGTCACCGCCGAAGGAGTGGAGACCGCCGGGCAGGCCGAGCGGCTCCGGGCAATCGGCTGCGACGCCGCCCAGGGCTGGCATTTCGGCCGGCCCGGACCAGCCGACGGGATCACCGAACGACTCGGCTGACGCCGCAAGCAGCCGCCCACCGCAGGGCCAGGCGACGCCGCTGAGGGGTCAGGCCGCCCCGAGGTCAGCGCCGGATTCAGGCCACCGGGGCCAGGCCGCTCAGCCGGCCAGCAGCGACGCCAGCCGCTGCGCCTGGGTGTCCCACCGCCACTCACGCTCCACCCAGGTCCGACCGGCGGCCCCCATCCGCCGAGCCAGCTCCCGGTCGGCCAGCAGGCCCGCCAGCCGGTCAGCCAGCTGGCTCGGGTCTCGACCGTTCACGACGTACCCGGTCTCGCCGTCGCGGACCGCATCCGGCGCGCCGCCGGAATCCCCGGCCACCACCGGCAGCCCGGTCGCCGATCCTTCCAGGTAAACGATGCCCAGGCCTTCCACGTCGAGCCCGCCGCGACGGGTGCGGCAGGGCATCGCGTACACGTCCCCGGCGGCGTAGTGCGCCGGCAGTTCCGCCCAGGGCACTGCCCCGGTGAAGGTGACGTCGTCGGCCACCCCGGCGCGCCGGGCGAGTCGTTGCAACCGGCGGCGGTCCGGGCCGCCGCCGACGATCAGCAACGCGGCGCCCGGCACCCGACGCCGAACCAGCGGCCAGGCCCGGATCAGCGTGTCCTGACCCTTGCGCGGCACCAGCCGGGACACACAGACCACCACTGGCCGGTCCGACAACCGGTGCCGGCGGCGCACCTCGCCGCCGTCGACGCCCGGATGGTAGGCATCGGTGTCCACCCCCGGGGCGAGCCGACGCAGCTCGGTCAGCCCGCCGATCGCGCGGTCCAGCCGGACCCGGGTGTACTCCCCCAGGTAGGTCACCACGTCGGCGGCGCTGGCGATCCGACGCAGCATCGACCTCGCGCCGGGCAGCGCGGCCCACCCCACCTCGTGCCCATGAGTCAGGGCCACCGTCCGGCTGATCTCGACCCGCCGGCGCAGACCGTCGGCGAGCAGGCCGAGCGGCGCGGCCGCCCCGAACCAGACGGTGTCGCAGCCCCGGGCCCGCGCCAGGGCGGCGGTCTGCCGGGCCACCGCCGGCGTGGGCAGCAGCATGCCGGTCGGGTTACGGATCACCTCGAACGGCTGTTCGGCGTCGAACCGCTCGGCACCGTCGTAGCTCGACGCGTAGACCACGATGGTCTGTGCGGGCTGCCGCAACGCCAGATTGTGCACGAACGACTGGATGCCGCCGGGCCGCGGCGGGAAGTCGTTGGTGACCAGCAGGGTGCGGATCATCGGCCCGCCTGGTCGGCGTACCTTCGGGCCGCCGCGATCCGTTCCACGGTCGACGGGTGCGTGGCGGAGTAGAGGTACTCCCAGCGGGGCGGGTCCGGATCGGCGAGATTGATCGCGGACAGCCGGCGGTGCACCGCCGCGTACGCCGCCGGGTCACCGTGCAGCGCCAGCGCGTGCTCGTCGGCGCGGGCCTCGATCCGGCGCGACACCAGCGCCTGCGCCGGTGTCGCCACCAGGCCGACCAGCGTGACCACGGCCAGCAGCAGGGCGATCGACCGCGGCTCAGCGATGTCGGCGACGCCGGCCGCCCGCAGCACCGGCCGCCAGCTGCCGAGCAGGTACAGCCCGATGACGGCCGCGGCCGCACCGAGTGCGCCCAACCCGGTACCGGTCAGCACGTCCCGCGCGCGGGCGTGGCCCAGCTCGTGGGCGACCACGGCGGCCAGCTCCGCCGGAGGCGCCTCGAGCAGCAGGTTGTCGTAGACGACGATCCGCCGGGTGGGGCCGAACCCGGACACGTAGGCGTTGACCGCGCGGGTACGCCGGGACGCGTCGGCGACCAGCACGTCCCGCACCGGGACGCCGTCGCGCTCGGCCAGCTCCAGCAGCTGCGTGCGCACCGGACCGTCCGGCATCGGGGTGAACTTGTTGAAGACCGGCTCGACCAGTACCGGCAGAACGAACGACAGCAGCACCACCAGGGCGGCCGCACCGGCCGCGGCCAGCGCCCACCACCAGCGGGGGGCAAGCCGAACGACGGTGTAGAAGCCGAGCAGGGCCACCGTCGCGATGACCGCGCCGACCGCGTACGACCGGACCAGGTCCAGCCCCCAGCCGGCCCAGCCCTGCGTGGCCAGCCCGTGCTCGGTCAGGATCCGGTGCCGCCAGGCGGCGAACGGCAGGGTCAGCAGGTCGGCCAGGAACACCACGAGCAGCCCGCCGAGCAACGCCTGGGCGGCCCAGTGACCGCCGAACGGCCGGCCGGCGACCTCCACCAGCCGGGCACCGACCGGGGTGAACCCGAGCAGCAGCGCCACGAGCAGGCCGGCCAGCATCGCGCCGTAGCGACCCGGGCGCAACGCCGCCCGCAGGGCCCGCCCCCGTTCGACCTGGTCGACGGGCAGCTCACGCAGGGCGGCGAGCTGGTCGGCGCGGGGCACCGGCGGCCGCTGCCACGGCACCAGCACTGCCGCCGCGACGACGACCGCCACCACCAGGACGACGAAGGTGACCAACGCCCATGCGCGAGGCGTCATCGGGCTCCTTCCGCCGGCCGGTCGCCCGACCATCCTAGGTGTGCCGGCGCGGTCCCGGTCCGCGCTCGGGCGACAGACCGGATCCTGTCAGGTGGACCGGTCGATCGCTCAGGCGACCTGTCTTCGGGACCGGGGCCGGCGCTGCCGGCGGCCACGCGGCGCGGCCGTCGACCCGCCGAGCACCTCGACGTCGAACCCGGCGCGCGCGAAGACCTCGATCGCGTACCGCTCGCCGGCGTCCAGGTTGGTCACCGCGTCCGGGCTGTCGATCAGGGCACTGACCAGGCAACCCCGGCAACTCGGGCCGCGCTCGACGGCGCAGGTGTCACAGTCGATCAGCATGGTCGTCTCCTCACGTGACGGTGCGATCGGACAGTGGCCGGCGGTGACCGGCCCCCGTACGACGCAGCATCGCCGACCGACCACCGCCAGTGACATCGACGATAGGCATCAGGTACGACAGTTCCGCGCGACCGGGTGTCAGCTCAGGACCGGGCCAGTCGACGCAGCAGCGAATCAGCGCCCATCGGGTACGCGCCGTGCCGCCGGACCCCGTCGGCCACCTCCCGGTCGGAGGAGACCACCACGATCACCCGGCCGGACGGCTCGGCCCGGACCAGCCGACGGATGAGTTCATCGGCCGTTTCCCCTTTGCGGGAGAACAGCACCCGTACGCCGCGTGGGGCCGGCGGCAACCCGTGCATCCGCTCGGCGCCGTCGAAGACCACGGTCACCTCGTCCCCGGTCTGCGCGGCGATCCCACCGAGCCCGGTGATCAACCGCTTACGTTGCTGCTCCAGCGGCATCTCACCGAAGCCCCGCTTGGTCACGTTGTAGCCGTCGACGACGAGGTGGGCCCGGGGCAGGGCGAGCAGGTCGTCCAGCCGGACCGGGTCGTCGGTGTCGCGGGCCCGGGTTGACGTCGCCGCCGCCGGCCGGTCGGTGAACGCGTCGGCGACGTAGTCGGCCGGCAACCGGTCGGCCGGGTCCAGGGCAAGCTCCCGCCGCAGCCCCTGGGCTGCCTGCCCGATCGTCTCCAGCAGCAGCCACAGCCGGGCGTCGTCGACCGCCCGGGCCTCCTTCGCCGACTGCCGGGCGGCGCCGGCGGTCAGCTCCGCGTCGGCGAGCCTGGCGCGCAGCCGCCGCAGCTCCGCGTCGTGGTCGGCGGCGGCCCGCGCGGCGCGGCCGCGTTCGGTGGCGAGCAGTTCGTTGGCCCGCCGTTGCTGCGCCTGCGCCTCACGCAGCGTGCGGGACAGCTGCCGGGACTCCTCGCGGAGCTGGCCCAGCTCCTCGCGTACCCGGGCCAGCTCGTCGCGGAGCTTCTCCACCTCGACCCGGGCGACGGTGCGGTCATGTTCGGCCCGATTGGCGCGGGCCTCGGCATCACGGATCAGCTCGGCGACGGCGGCGCGGTCGGCCTCGGCCCGGACCGCCGCACCGGCGGCGTCGACCAGCTCACGCCAGCCCGCCGGCCGCATCAGGTACGCCAGGGCGGCGACCTCGACCGGGTCCGCCGCCGCGGGCGAGACCCCTTCGCTGACCGCCGTGCCCAGCTCACCGGCCTCGGTCAGCGCGCGGGCAGCCACCCGCTGCCGCAACGACGGATCGTTGGTGAGCGCTGCCGCGATGGCCGCACCGCCGTAGCGGGCCCGCCGGTTCGGCGCGAACTTGGCGACCTTGCGCAGCTGGGGTGGCATCTCGTCGGTCGGGATCTCGGGCAGCGCGGCGGCGGCGAGCACGACGATGCGCGACCGCACCGGCTCCGGCAGCACCGGCTCGGCGGGTGGACCACCGGCCGGCTGGTCGGCGGACAGGGGCAGGGCGCCGGTCGTCGGCGCCGCCCCCTCGGGACGAGCGTCGGTCGGATCCGGTGCGGCCATGCACCCCAGTCTCCCACCGGGTGGCCGCCGCGTGCCCGACAGGAAGAATGATCTCGTAGAGTCGATCGGATCGTTACCGATGGCACCCATGAGACGGCTGTGTCGTACCCACGTCCTATCGTCTGCGCCGTGGCACCGCCTGACCCCGCACCTCGACCGGCCTACACCCAGGGCTCGATCGACTCGCTGCTGTCAGCCGGGCCGGACCAGTCGCTGTCGACCGGCACGGACCGGTCGCTGCGGGAGACCACCTTCGTCGTGCTGGATCTGGAGACCACCGGCGGCGCGCCGGACGGCGGCGGCATCACCGAGATCGGCGCGGTCAAGGTGCGCGGCGGCGAGGAGCTCGGCGTCTTCGCCACGCTGGTCAACCCGGGCCGGCCGGTGCCGCCGTTCATCACCGTGCTCACCGGCATCACCGAGGCGATGCTCGTTCCCGCGCCGCCGATCGAGCAGGTGCTGCCCAGCCTGCTGGAGTTTCTCGGCGGCGCGGTGCTGGTGGCGCACAACGCGCCGTACGACGTGGGTTTTCTCAAGGCAGCGTGCGCCCGGCACGGCTATTCCTGGCCGGCGCCGACGGTGCTGGACACCGCAGCCCTCGCCCGCCGGGTGCTGACCCGCGACGAGGTGCCCAACCGCAAGCTCGGCACTCTCGCCGGCTACTTCCGCACCCCTCGGCGTCCCACCCACCGGGCCCTGGCCGACGCCCAGGCGACCGTGGACGTGCTGCACGGGCTGATCGCCCGGCTCGGCGGGCACCAGGTGACGAGCATCGGCGACGCGGTCGAATTCAGCCGGGCGGTCAGCGACGTCCAGCGACGCAAGCGGCACCTCGCCGATGGGTTGCCCCGCTCCCCCGGGGTGTACATCTTCCGGGCGGCCGACGACCGGCCACTGTACGTCGGCACCTCGGGCGACGTCGCGACCCGGGTACGCAGCTACTTCACCGCCGCCGAGCGGCGGGCGCGGATGTCCGAGATGCTGGCCGCAGCCGTGCGGGTCGACGCGGTCGAATGCGCCCACCGGCTGGAGGCCGAGGTACGTGAGCTGCGGCTGATCGCCGCCCACGCGCCGCCGTACAACCGCAGGTCGAAGTTCCCGGAGCGGGTGGTCTGGTTGAAGGTCACCGACGAGGTCTATCCACGGCTGTCCACCGTCCGGGCGATCTCACCGGCCGACACCACCGTGCTCGGGCCGTTCGCCTCCCGCCGGGCGGCCGAGCTGGCCGCCGCCGGCATCCACGACGCGCTGCCGCTGCGTCAGTGCACCCACCGGTTGTCCACCCGGACCCGGACCCCGGCCTGCGCGCTGGCCGAGCTGGGTCGTTGTCCGGCACCGTGCGAGCACCGGATCGACCCGCTGCAGTACGCCGAACTGGCCGTCACCCCGCTGCGTACGGCCCTCGAAACCGACCCGCAGCCACTGGTCGACACGTTGCTCGCCCGGATCGACCGGCTCGCCGCCGGGCAGCGGTTCGAGGAGGCGGCGGTGGTCCGGGGCCGGTTGGCCGCATTCCTGCGGGCGACCGTCCGGATGCAGCGGTTGACCGCGCTGACCCGCATCACCGAGCTGGTCGCGGCACGACGGGCCGGGCACGGTGGCTGGGAGCTGGCGATCGTCCGGCACGGTCGGCTCGCCGCCGCTGGCGTGTCGCCCCCACGGCAGCACCCTCGGGCCGCCATCGAGCTACTGTGCGCCACCGCCGAGACGGTGCCGGCCGGGCACGGTCCGGTGCCCCGGGCGAGCGCGGCCGAGAGCGAGCGGATTTTGTCCTGGTTGGAGCCGGACCAGACCCGACTGGTCAGGGTGAGCGGGGACTGGTCCTCGCCGCTGCGCGGCGCCGGCCGATTCCACCATTTGCTGGTCAAGGCCGAGGAAGCCGCCCGGACGACGGCCGGCGTCAACGAAGCGGACCAAAGACTCGACCGATCGATCACCCGCAAGTAGCCGATCGTACTACGCTCGCTCGCTTAGTCTGTTAGACAAGTGCAGTCCTGTCAGCCAACGCCCGATTCGTGGCGTGCGTCCGGGCGGTCTACCGGCCGGGCGATGGGTGAGGAGGTGTCTCCGCGTGGACGTCGACGCCGGTCCCGGCGCCGCCATCGGACGTTTCCTGCCCACCGCGACACCCCTGTCCGCCCGCCTGCGGGCCTGGCTGTCCTGGTCACCCGGCTCGCCGGAACCGGTCGCCGAGCTGATCCGGGTCCACCGGTCGATCCACCCGTCGGCGGACCCGGCGGTGCTGCGCCGCGGCTACCAGATCGCCGACAGCATGCACGCCGGCCAGTACCGCAAGAGCGGCGAGCCGTACATCACCCACCCGTTGGCCGTCGCGGAGATCTGCGCCGGGCTCGGCATGGACACCACCACCCTGGTGGCCGCGCTGCTGCACGACACCGTCGAGGACACCACGTACGACCTGCCGACACTGGCCGCAGACTTCGGCGACGAGGTCGCCCACCTGGTTGACGGGGTGACCAAGTTCGACAAGGCGTTCTACGGCAAGGCCGCCGAGGCCGAGACCATCCGAAAGATGATCATCGCTGCGGCGAAGGACGTCCGGGTGCTGGTCATCAAGCTCGCCGACCGGCTACACAACATGCGGACCCTCGGTGTGCGCTCCCCTGCCTCCCGGGCCCGGATCGCCAAGGCGACCCTGGACGTGCTGGTCCCGCTCTGCGATCGGCTCGGCATCCAGAAGCTCAAACGGGAGCTCGACGACATCGTCCTGTTCCATTTGGAGCCGGAGGCCTACCAGCAGATTGAGGAACACCTGGCCAACCGACCGGGCTGGGCGACGTACCTGGACACCGTCTGCGGACAGGCGCGGGTGACGCTACGCCGGGAGAAGGTCACTGCCCGGGTCGCGGCCCGGCCCCGGCACCGCTACTCGATCTGGAAGGACACCGTCGCCGGTGGCCACCCGGCACCGTTCGACCTGCCCCGCATCGAGGTCGTGGTCACCGGGCCGGACACCGACTGCTACGCGGCGCTCGGCGCGATCCACTGCCGCTGGCGACCGGTACCGGGCAGGTTCAAGGACTTCATCGCGGCGCCGAAGAACAACCTCTACCGCTCGCTGCACACCACGGTCATCGGCCCGGACGAACGTCCACTCGAGGTGCTGATCCGGACCGACGCGATGCACCGCTCTGCCGAGTTCGGCATCGCCGCGCCGTACCACTTCCCCAAGCCCGGCCGCAGTCGTGCCGCCGCCCGCGCCGACGAGCTGGCCTGGCTACGCAGGGCGATCGACTGGTCACAGGAGAACATCGACGCCGACCAGTTCGTTCACTCGCTGCGCTGCGACCTGGTGGACGCGCAGATCCAGGTCTTCACCGACGGCCGGCCGATCGTGCTGCCGGCCGGGTCGACGCCGGTCGACCTCGCATACGAGCTGGATTCACGGAAAGGCGCGCACTGTCTCGCCGTACGGATCAACGGCCGACTGGCACCGCTGGCCTCCGAGTTGACCGACGGCGACGTGGTCGAGATCTTCACCGAGAGCGACGACCAGCCGACCGGGACGGCACCGGCGTCAGCCGGGCCGCGGAAGGAGTGGCTGGGTTTCGTCAAGTCGCCGCAGGCCCAGATGCAGATCAACCGCTGGTTCGCCGAACACTCCGAACCGGGCATCAGCATCAGCGACAAGGTACGCCTCGGCCGCGCCACCGTCAGCCTGATCCTGCGCAAACACGACCGGGCGTTGTCCAACGACAAACCACTGCGCCAGCTCGCGGAGAGCCTCAAGTACCCGGACATGGAGACCCTGCTGGTCGCGGTGGTGGACCGGACCATCGAGCCCGAGGCCGTCGTCGACCAGCTCATCGCCCTGGTCGACCAGCCGGGCTGACCTGGCCCGGCGCCGGTGACCGGCTACCTCTAGCCTGAACAGTATGATCATCCGCCGATCCCCCGCACGCGCCCTGTTGTACGGCGTGTTCTACCGGTTGCCGCACCCGGTCCGTCGGCGGTTGGTCCGGCTCGCTGTGCAGAAGTACATCGTCGGCGCCGTGACGCTGGTGACCGATGCCGAAGTCGATCCGTCGGCACCCGCCCGACTGCTGCTGCTGCGCCAGCCACCCGGCCGGGGCTGGACGCTGCCCGCCGGTCTGCTGCGACACCGCGAAGCGCCGGTGGTCGGCGCGGCCCGGGAGCTCGCCGAGGAGACCGGCATCCGGCTGGCCCCGGACCAGCTACGCCCGGCGGTGCCGAACGCCGTGGTGCACGCCAAGGGCTGGGTGGACGTCGTCTTCGAAGCCGCCGTGGCAGCGTCGCGAACCCAACTGGTGGTGGACGGGGCCGAGGTGTACGAAGCCGCCTGGCACCGGCTCGACGACCTGCCCCGGCTGACCCCGGCGACCGCCCGGCTGCTGGCGCACTACGGCATCGGACCGCTCGTCGTGCCAGCGGAGACCGACGTACCAGCGAAGACCGGCCCGCCAGCGGGCCAGGAGCCGGGGTGAGCGCACCGGCGGTCGGACCGGACCGGATCTGCGCAGTGGTCCTCGCCGCCGGTGAAGGCCGCCGGCTGCGGCCGTTGACCGGTCTCGTCCCGAAGGCGCTCTGCCCGGTCGGGAACGTACCGCTGCTGGACCGGGCACTCGACCGGGTCGGAGCCCTCGGCTTCACCGGGCCGGCGGCGGTCGCGGTCAACGCCTGCTACCTCGGCCGGCAGGTGGTGACCCATGTCGGAGACCGGGCACAGCTGTCCGTGGAGCCAGGAGACCCGTTGGGCACCGCCGGCGGCGTCGGCCGGCTACGCGACTGGATCGGCGGTCGCGGCGTGCTGGTCGGCAACGTCGACGGCTATCTAGCCCATCCAGATCTCGATCCTGGGCCGGACATCGCGACACTGCTCGACGGCTGGGACGGCGAAACCGTCCGGCTGCTGGGCAAGCGGTTCACCGACCCGGCCGCCCGGGGCGGCTTCGACGGGCACCGGTTCGCCGGCTTCTCGCTGCTGCCGTGGCGCTACGTCAGCGGACTACCGGCCGCCCCCGGCGAGCTGGTCCGTACCGTCTGGCGGCCCGCGGAGGCGGCCGGCGCGCTGCAGGTGATCAACTATCCGGGTACCTACCTGGACACCGGGACACCACCGGACTACCTCGCGGCCAATCTGCATGCGGCAGGTGGCCGGAGCCTCCTCGACCCGTCGGCCACGGTGACCGGCCCGGTCGACCGCTCCGTCGTCGGTGCCGGCGCGGTGGTACGGGGGACGCTGGTCCGCTCAGTGGTGTGGCCCGGCGCGCAGGTGCATGCGGGGGAACGGCTGACCGACGCGATCCGGGTGGGCAGCGATCTGACGGTGTCCGCCGGTTGACCGTTCACTATTGAGTAACATCGGCGGCGGACGCCGGTGAGAGACGGAGGGCCTGCGTGATCACTGCCATCGTGTTGATCGACTGCGCCACGGACTCGATCCCGGAGGTGGCCGAGGCGCTCGCCGGTCTCGACGGGGTGAGCGAGGTCTACTCGGTGGCCGGGCACGTGGACCTGATCGCGATCGTCCGGGTGCGGGAGTTCGACCAGATCGCCGATGTGATCGCCGGACGGATCTCGAAGGTTCCGGGCGTACTCAGCACCGAGTCGCACATCGCCTTTCGCGCCTACTCGCAGCACGATCTGGAAGCGGCCTTCGCCATCGGGCTGGCCGACACGGACTGACCGACGACAGCGCTGAGCCAACCGCGGGAACTGACAGCTGCCGCAGGCAGAGCCGCCCAGCAAACATGACGACGCGGCTGGTCGGCGGGGCCCCAGACCCCTGGCGACCAGCCGCGTCACCGTACGGTGTCTGACGTCGGCTGCCCGTCAGCAGACGGGCGGTGAGGTCGACGGTGCCCAGCGGAACGAGGTGATCTGATCGTTCGCAAGCGGATCAACGTTGCCACCGCCGCTGTAGGGCGGGACGAAGATGTGCCAGTTGCCATCGTAGTTGAGGTCGGGATACAGGCAGACGCCCCGGGCGGAAGTGTTCCGGACCGAGCTGATCTTGTCGTCGAAGCTCCATGCCCGTAGGTCCGGCTGGTTGCCGGTGTTGACCGACGCCCAGACCATCAGGCCGTTACCTCCGCTGTGCTCCCACATGCACATGGCGTTGGCCGGACAGTCCCAGTAGGCGGCTTGCGCAGGCGACGGCGTCACGACTACCAGGGCCATGGTGGCGCCAATGGCCCACGTCAGCAACTTCCTTGCCAGCTTCACGTAGCTCCTCCTCCGAGCGACTACCTTGCGGTTGATCGATCGCTGTCGACTATGACGCTACGTCGAGAGGAAACCGTCACCAATGGATCACCGCAGTCTCTTAGGGATACCGCTACTACCATGGCGACAGGGCTTGTGGGGGCGGCCGGTGCAGGTATGAGATCACAGAGGCGCCCGCCGATCTGCTCGGCGGACGCCTCTGTCGACTCCGGGTGCGCGGTGGTCAGCGGCTGCCGCTGCTGATCTCCTCGCGGTCGGCCGGCTGCTTCTCCTTGCCAGCCGACCGCAGTTCGGCCGGCTGTTCCTCGGCCGGGTCGATCGCCACATGCGCTGGCGGCGGAACCTGTGCCGGCTTCTCGATCGGGAAGAAGAAGCCCTTGACCGCCGGGCCGAGCGCGCCTAGCCGGTTCATCTTTTTCGGCACCACCCAGCCGACGTACTCCAGCTTGCCGTGGCCGTGCTCGTCGGTCGGTCCCAGCGGCTGGTGCACTTCGACGAAGCGGCCGTCAGGCAGCCGTCGGATGATGCCGGTCTCGACACCGTGCGCCAGCACTTCCCGGTCGTGCTGCTGCAGACCGAGACAGATCCGGTAGGTGACGTAGTAGGCCAACGGCGGGAGCAGGATCAATCCGATCCGGCCGGCCCAAGTCATCGCGTTCAGGCTGATAAAGAACTTGTCGGCGAACACGTCGTTGCCGCCGGAGATGGTCAGCACGATGAAGAAGGTGACGGCCATCGCGCCGACGGCGGTCCGGGCCGGCACGTCCCGGGGCCGCTGCAGCAGGTTGTGGCTGGCTTTGTCCTTCGTGTACCGCGCTTCGAGGAACGGGTACACCAGGGAGAGCATGACCAGGATGCCGGGCAGTACCACGGTCGGCCAGAACAGCGGCGGGATCACGTACCCGTCACCGATCGGGATGGTCAGCTCCCACGCTGGCATCAACCGGGTGGAGCCGTCCAGGAACATGACGTACCAGTCGGGTTGGCTCGCCGCCGAGACCACGGCGGCCTCGTACGGGCCGAACAGCCACACCGGGTTGATCTGGAAGACTCCCGCCATCAGGGCGACCACCCCGAAGACGATCATGAAGAAGCCGCCTTGCTTGATTGCGTAGCGGGGGAACATCCGCTCGCCGACCACGTTGTCGTTGGTCCGTCCCGGGCCAGGCCACTGGGTGTGCTTCTGCTTGAAGACCAGGCCGAGGTGGGCGCTGATCAGCGCCACCAGCAGCCCGGGGATCAGCAGCACATGGGCGATGTAGAACCGGCTGATGATGATCGTGCCCGGGAACTCGCCGCCGAAGATCGACGAGGTGACCCAGGACCCGATCACCGGGATGGACAGCATGATCGCCGACGCGATCCGCAGCCCGGTGCCGGACAGGCCGTCGTCGGGCAGCGAGTAGCCGGTGAAGCCGGCGAGGAAGCCGACCCAGAACAGCAGCGAGCCGATGATCCAGTTGGCCTCACGCGGCTTGCGGAACGCGCCGGTGAAGAACACCCGCAGCATGTGCACCACGATCGACGCCATGAACAGCAGCGCCCCCCAGTGGTGCATCTGCCGCATGATCAGGCCGCCCCGGACGTCGAACGAGATGTCCAGCGTCGACGCGTACGCCGCCGACATGGGGATGCCGCGCAGCGGGGCGTAACTGCCGTCGTAGGTGACCTCCTCCATCGACGGGTCGAAGAAGAAGGTCAGGTAGACGCCGGTGAGCAGGACGACGACGAACGAGAAGAGCGCGATCTCACCGAGCAGGAACGACCAGTGGTCCGGGAAGACTTTGTTCAGCAGCTTGCGCAGCGGCGTAGCTGCCTGGAACCGGTCGTCGAGCTGCCCGGCGGCCTGGCCGGGCAGCGCACGGGCGTCGAACTTACGGCGTTTCATGGCCGCTCCCAGAAGTCGGGTCCGACGATCTCGGTGTAGTCGGAGGTGGCGACGAAGAAGCCCTCGTCGTCGACGGAGATGGGCAGCTGCGGCAGCCGACGGCTGGCCGGGCCGAAGACCGGCTTGGCGTTGTCGGTGATCAGGAACTGCGACTGGTGGCAGGGGCAGAGCAGCCGGTTGGTCTGCTGCTCGTACAGGCTCGCCGGGCAGCCCGCGTGGGTGCAGATCTTCGAGTACGCGATGTAGTTGCCCCACATGTAGTCGGGCTTGCCCACCGCCTCGTTGTTCTCCCGGGCGGTCCGGGCGTCGTCCAGCCGCAGATGGATCAGCAGGGTCGGCGAGTCGGCGTACCGGTTGGTGTGCCCGCCGGGAATTCCGGGGAAGACCGTCATCTGACCACCGACGCTGACGTCCGCGGGCCGGATCGGCGAGCCGTCCTCCCTGGTCAGCCGGACCAGCTCGGTGCCGCCACCGACCGTCTCGACCGGCTCCCAGCCGGTGGTGGCCATCTGGTTGTCGGTGTGCGGATCCCGGATCAGGCCGCCGACCAGCGGTGCGGCCGCGACCGCGGCGACCGGAGCCAACCCGGCCAGCAGCGACACCCCGAGCAGCGGACGGCGCTTCACCCCGAGCTCGTCCACCATGTAGGTGAGCGTGCCGCCGGTGATCTTGCGGTCGTCCGGGCTGGACGGGCCGTCGTGCCGGTCCTGGATTGCCACCTCGTGGGGCAGCAGCTTCTTGCCCCAGGTAAGGATGCCGACGCCGATGGCCAGCAAGGTCAGCCCGAGGCTGACGCCCAGCAGCGGAGTGTAGAACTTGCTGATCCCGGTGCCGAGCTCGTACTCCCAGGGCCACCAGATGTACACCACCAGGAACGCGGTCGCGGTGAGCCCGGCGAGCAGGAACAGCCCGGCGACGAACCGGCTGATCCGCCGTTCCGTCCTGGTGCCGGGTACCGGAAATGGCGGCTCGTAGTGGACGATCTCGATGTCGTCGCGCCGGGCGCCCTCGCGCAGCACGTCGAACGACGTCAGCCGAGGGTCGTCCAGGCTCACCTGCGCCGGCTGGCGGTGCTGCTGAGTGGTGGTGGTGGTGTCGATGTCGGTGCTCATGACTTCCCCGCAATCCACAGGCTGGCGAAGACCAGCGCGGTGATGCCGACCAGGAAGATGGCGATGCCCTCGGTCACCGGACCGTACCGGCCGAGGTTGGCCAGCCCGCCGGGGTCACCGTCGGTCTTCAGCCCTTCCTGCACGAAGGCGATGATGTCGCGCTTCTGCTCGGGGGTGAGCTGGTTGTCCCCGAAGACCGGCATGTTCTGCGGACCGGTCAGCATGGCGGCGTACAGCTGCCGGTCGGTGGCCGGGTCCAGGCTCGGTGCGTACTTGCCGGAGGACAGCGCGCCGCCGCCGCCGCTGAAGGCGTGGCAGGACGAACAGTTGATCCGGTAGAGATGGCCGCCGACGGCGATGTCACCGCCGGTACGCAGCATGTCGCCGGCCGGCAGCTGCGGGCCGCCGCCCAGCTCCTGGATGTACTGGCCGAGCTGGCGGATCTCCTCCTCGGTGAAGACCACCGGCTTGCGCTCGGCCTGGGCCTCCTGTCGGGCCATCGGCATCCGGCCCGAGCCGACCTGGAACTCCACCGACGCCGATCCGACACCGATCAGACTGGGGCCGCGTCCCTCGACGCCCTGGGCGTTACGCCCGTGGCAGGAGATGCAGCTCTGGTCGAACAGCGCCTTGCCGTCCTCGGCCGCCTGGGACAGCTGCGGGGTGTCCTGCGCCTGCAGGCCAGGGGCGAAGACGGTGTACGCACCGCCGGCCAGGAACAGCGCGGCGAGCAACCGGACCGCGGTGCCCAGCCGACGGCGGCCCCGGCCTCGCGGCGTGGCCCGCCCGCTGCGCAGCCGGGCGAGGAGACCACGTCCGCGGTCGGCTCGCCGGTCGGCGGGGGTGTCAGATGTCATTGACCTGAATCCTTGTCGGTTTTGCGACCTGCCTGGTCGGCACGACGCCGCACCATCACGGTGAGTGACCGCTTGATGATCATTGCAGCCAGTAGATCATGAAGTAGAGGCCGATCCAGACCACGTCAACGAAGTGCCAGTAGTACGACACGACGATGGCCGAGGTGGCCTGGGCTGGAGTGAACCGCCCCATCGTGGTCCGGACCATGTAGATCAGGAAGGCGACCAGGCCACCCGCCACGTGCAGCCCGTGGAAGCCGGTGGTGAGGTAGAACACCGAGCCGTAGCCGTCACCGTTGATCTTGATGCCGTGGTGGACCAGCTCCCGGTACTCGTTGACCTGGCCGAGCAGGAAGATCAGGCCCATCACGAAGGTGATCGTGAACCACCGCCGCAGCGCGTGCACGTCCCCCCGCTCCGCGGCGAACACCCCGATCTGGCAGGTGACCGAGGAGGCCACCAGGATCGCGGTGAAGACCGTCGCGTACGGGATGTTCAGCTGTGGGGTGTGCTCCTCCCACATGCTGTAGTCCGCCGCACGGATGGAGAAGTACATCGCGAACAGCGCCGCGAAGAACATCAGTTCGCTGGAGAGCCACACGATCGTCCCGACGCTGACCATGTTCGGTCGGGTCAGCGAGTGGATCCGGCTCTTGTCAATCGCTGGGGCCGCAGTCACGCGGTCATTATTGCTGCCGGTCAGTGCCCACGGACGGCGGGGTGGCAAACCCGACCCGTCGGTGGGCCGGATAACGTCGACCGAGGCCGCTGGCCTAGCCTCGTCATGTGGCAGATGTCGCTGCGATGGCCGTCCCGCCGTTCACGGTCTCGGCCCTGTTCACCGAGATCCAGCTGACCAACTGGCTGGCGCTGACACTCGTCGTGGCCGCCGGCCTCTACCTGTACGGGGTGCACCGGCTACGACTGCGCGGCGACCGGTGGCCGGTGTCACGCACCGTACTGTTCCTCGGCCCCGGACTGGGTGGCATCGCCGCCGTCACGGTGAGCGGACTGGGCGCCTACGACACCACTCTGCTGTCAGTGCACATGGTCCAGCACATGGTGCTGTCGATGATCGCGCCGATCTTTCTCGCCCTGGGCGCACCGATCACCCTGGCGCTGCGCACCCTGCCCGGCAACCCGCGGCGCCGCCTGCTCGCCGTCCTGCACAGCAGGTACGCCCGGGTGGTCGCCTTCCCGCTGGTCGCCTTCGGCCTGTTCGTGATCAACCCATTTGTGCTGTATTTCACTGATCTTTACCGGTTGACCCTGGAGAGCAGCCTCGCCCACGAGTTCGTCCACGCCCACTTCATCATGACCGGCTGCCTGTTCTTCTGGCCGCTGGTCGGGCTCGACCCGCTGCCCGGCCGCTGGCCGTACCCGGCCCGGGCGCTGCTGATGGTGCTCTCCGTGCCGTTCCACACCGTGCTCGGGCTCACCGTCATGCAGAGCAGCACCCTGTTCGGCGGCGACTGGTATCCGTCGCTCGGACTGACCTGGGCCGACCCGTGGGCCGACCAGGAGGTGGCCGGCGGCGTCCTGTGGGCCGGCGGGGAGTTCGTCAGCGTCACCATGCTCGCCGTGCTGGTGGTGCAGTGGATGCGCCAGTCCGAGCGGGAAGCCCGACGCATCGACCGGGAACTCGACCGCCAGGAGGCGCGACAGGCCCGCGTGGCGGCCGCCGCCGACTGACCCGCTCGCCGGACGCGACCCGGACGGACGGTACGATCAGCGCGCAGCTACGAGGTGGGAGTCGAGCGAGAAGATGACCGAGCGCGTGCACACCGTCCTGCTCTACAGCGATGACCCGCAGGTACGGGACCGGATGCGGCTGGCCGTCGGCACCCGCCCCGCCACCGACCTGACCGTCGAGTTCGTCGAGGCGTCCGACTACGCCGGCTGCGTCCGGCTGGTCGACGAGTACGAGATCGACCTGATGCTGCTCGACGGTGAGGCCACCCCCGGCGGCGGGCTTGGTATCGCCCGGCAGATCAAGGACGACCGCGCCGACGCGCCGCCGACCTGCGTGGTGATCGCCCGCGCCGCCGACCGCTGGCTGGCCTCGTTCGCCGAGGTCGACGCCACCCTGATGCACCCGCTCGACCCGGTGACCACCGGCCAGACCATCGCCGGCATGCTGCGCGGCCGGTCCGGCAAGCTGCCCGCCGCCTGACCCACCCCTGCACCGAGCCGCACCGTCCACGCTCCGCCGCACCGCCCCGCACCGCGCACGCCCCCATCGCACCTGGGAGAGGCCCCATGGGTGAACGGTCCTGGCCGAATCTGCTCAACGCGCTGCTCGCTGGCGAGCAGCTCTCCACCGCCGACACCACCTGGGCGATGGACGAGATCATGACAGGCTCCGCCACACCCGCGCAGATCGCCGGCTTCGCCGTCGCGCTGCGAGCCAAGGGCGAGACGTCGGCCGAACTGGTCGGGCTGGTGGAGGCGATGATCGCCAACGCGGTGCCGGTCGGTCTGCCGGACGCGCTGCGCGCCGACGCGGTGGACGTCGTCGGCACCGGCGGCGACCGGGCGCACACGGTCAACATCTCCACCATGGCTGCGATCGTGGTGGCTGCGGCCGGTGCCCGGGTGGTCAAGCACGGCAACCGGGCTGCCTCGTCGTCGTGCGGGGCCGCCGACCTGCTGGAGCACTTCGGCATCCCGCTCGACCTGGGCCCCGAGGGGGTGGCCCGGTGCGTCGCCGAGGTCGGCATCGGGTTCTGCTTCGCCGCCCGGTACCACCCGGGGATGCGGCACACCGGGACGACCCGGCGGGAGATCGGCGTACCGACCGTATTCAACTTCCTCGGCCCGCTGACCAACCCGGCCCGGCCCCGGGCCGGGGCGATCGGCTGTTTCGACACCCGGATGGCGCCGGTGATGGCCGAGGTGTTCGCCACCCGGGGCGACACTGCACTGGTGATGCGGGGTGAGGACGGGCTGGATGAGCTCAGCACCGCCGCCCCGACCAGGGTCTGGTTCGCCGCCGACGGCGTGGTGCGCGCGATGGTCGTGGACGCCGCCGAGGACCTGGGGGTCGCCCGCAGCGCCCCCGGTGATCTCCGGGGCGGAGATGCCGCCTTCAACGCCGACGTCACCCGCCGGCTGCTCGCCGGCCAGACCGGTCCGGTCCGGGACGCGGTGCTGGTCAACGCCGCAGCGGCGCTGACCGCTCAGGCGGTACAGACCGGCGCCGCGCCGGTTGACGAGCCGCTGGAGACGATGCGGGCACAGTTGGGCCGGGCCGCCGAGGCAGTGGACAGCGGCGCCGCCGCCGCACTGCTGGACCGGTGGGTGCAAGTGGCCCAGTCGGCTGCGGGTACCACCACCGGGCCGCAGATTCGATGACGTAGCGTAGTCGCCGACCGCAAGGCTACGCGTACCTGCCGCTGATCCTGCGCTGGGTGCTGTACGTGGCGAGCGCCTCGCTCACCGTATGGATGCTGGCTACCGCCGGACCGGGAGTTGCTGCCCGGACTGCTGCTATTGACCGTCGGTCAGGGTGTCTGGGTGGCACTGCGGCCTGGCGGCTGCGGCACCCGCAACTGCTGCTCATGGTCGGCGAGGTGATCTACCGGTGATCTTCGCCCACGCGGCGGTCAAGGTCATCCGCCGACCCACCGTCGACCGCTGCGTCTGGTCCTCGCCGGAGCGGATCGGCACCTCGGTAGCCGTCGCCGGCTGGGTGCGAAGCTGCGCCGCCGCAACAATCGGTGACGGCCGGCTCAGCCGAAGCGGGTGATAGTCAACTCAGTGCTCGGCCCGGCTCAGTGCTCGGCGGTACGCCGGGTGCCGGTGTAGTACTCGAACAGCAGGCCGGCTGCGGTGGCGATCACCGAGAGCAGGCCGAAGATCAGCAGCCACCACTGCCAGAAGACCAGGCCGAGACCGGCGATGGTGGCGGCCAGCGCCACCCCGAACGGCCAGTAGCTGCCCGGGCTGAAAAAGCCGACCTCGCCCGCTCCGTCGGAGATCTCAGCGTCCGGCCGGTCCTCGGGACGCAGATCGATCCGACGCGACACGAACCAGAAGAAGCCGCCACACATCGCGCAGAGCAGGAAGGACAGGATCAGCGCCGTGGTGCCGATCCACTCGACGTGCCCGAGCTGCCCGTAGGTCCACGCCGGGTAGACACCGGACACGACGAGCAGGAACGCCGCGACGATGCCGAACAGTCGCCACTCGGTCTTCATGACCGGCCCTCAGCTTCCCGCGCCCTGGGCGCTCGCGTTCCCGAAGTTCTGCGCGTCACGCTTGGTGTCGAACGGGAAGGTGGTCACCGCGTACGGCTCCTCCCCGATCGCGGCCAACGCGTCCGGCGTCGAGCTACCGGCCTGCTTGGCCGCGATGAACTGGTCGTACTGCTCCGGGTCGACCACCCGCATCTCGAAGTTCATCATCGAGTGGTACGTGCCACACAGCTCGGCGCACCGGCCGACGTAGGCACCGTTCTGTTCGACGGTCACCTCGAACTGGTTACGGATGCTGCCCGGGAAGACGTCCCGCTTGAACAGCAGCTCCGGCACCCAGAACGAGTGGATGACGTCGGTACTGGTCTCCTCGAACCGGATGGTCCGCTCCGACGGGACCACCAGCACCGGGATGAGGTCGGAGGAACCGACCGTCGACGCCACCGTGTTGGCGTCTTCACCGACCCCGTCGCGGTAGTTGAACTGCCAGTTCCACTTGAACGCGACGACCTCGACGGTGACGTCCGGGTCCTCACTGAGCCGGTCGACGTCGGTCTGCACGACGGCCGTGTAGTAGAACAGGACCGACACGACCAGAATCGGCGCGATGGTGTAGAGGAACTCCATCGGCATGTTGAACCGGGTCTGCACCGGCAGCTGGTCGCCGCGCTTGCGGTACCGGATGATGCACCAGAAGATCAGGCCCCAGACAAAGACGCCGACCGCGAGCGCCGCGATCACCGAGGCGATCCACAGGTCGTACATCCGGTGGGCCTGCGGGGTGATGCCCTGCGGCCAGCCGAAGCCGCCGAACGCCTCCCCGACGTCGCAGCCAGTGAGCAGGGTGAGCAGTGCCGCGCCGCCGAGACCGAGCCCAGCGGCCCGGAACCGGAGCTGTCGCCGGCCGGGCGCGCGCCATGCGTGCGTCGGCTGCCGGCCGTCGGCCGACGGCTGCCCTGCTGAATCGCTTGCGACCACCTGGTCCTGCCTCCCTCGCGGTGCCACCGATGCCACCTGTGGCAGCCGGATCGACCTGGCCACGCGTGACGACATCGGCGATCAAAGGCGTCACCGACGGTCGCAGATTACTCGACCCGACGGGTCACCATCGGCGTGGGGTCTGGTTTGTCACCCGCCACGACCACCTGCGGGCCAGCCCACGGCCGGTACCGTCGACGGCTGTGGACTATCTCGACGCCGCGACCGCCGCACCGCTGCACCCGGTTGCCCGGGAGGCGCTGTCGGCGGCGTTGACCGACGGCTGGGCCGACCCGGCCAAGCTGTACACCCGGGCCCGCCGGGCCGGTCAGCTCCTCGACGCGGCCCGGGAGGTCACCGCCGACCTGCTGCGGGTTCGCACCGACGAGATCTCCTTCACACCCAGCGGTACGGTCGCCGCGCACGCCGCCGTCCTCGGCGGTCTCGCCGGGCGGCGTCGGGTCGGGCGCACCCTGGTGCACTCGGCGATCGAGCATTCGGCGGTGCTGCACGCCGGGCAGCGGCACACCGCCGACGGCGGCGAGTCGGTGTCGGTGCCGGTGAACCGGCTCGGCCGGCTCGATATGGCCGCCTGGTCGGCGGCGGTGGCCCGGCCGGGTGTGGCGTTCGCCGCACTGATCAGTGCCAGCCACGAGGTGGGTACCGTCCAACCGGTCGCCGAGGCGGCCCGGGTGTGCGCCGCGCACGAGGTGCCGCTGTACGTCGACGCCGCCCAGTCGGTCGGCCGGGTGCCGGTGCCGGACGGCTGGTCGGTGCTGACGGCCAGCGCCCACAAGTGGGGCGGGCTGCCGGGCGTCGGGGTGCTGGCGGTCCGCAAGGGCACCCGGTGGGAGTCGCCCTACCCAACCGACGATCGGGAATTCGGCCGCACGCCCGGAGCGGTGAACCTGCCGGCGGTGGTCGCGTCGGCGGCGGCGCTGCGCGCGGCGGCCGCCGAGGCGGACACGCAGGCCGCCCGGCTGTCGGCACTGGTGGACCGGATCCGCGCGACGGTGGCGGCGACCGTGCCGGACGTGGAGGTGGTCGGCGACCCGACCGACCGGCTGCCGCACCTGGTCACCTTCTCCTGCCTGTACGTCGACGGCGAGGCGCTGCTGCACGCGCTGGACCGGCGCGGCTTCGCCGTCTCCTCCGGCTCGTCATGTACGTCGTCCACGCTGCGCCCGTCACACGTGCTGGAGGCGATGGGGGTGCTGTCGCACGGCAACGTCCGGGTGTCGCTGCACCGGGACACCACCGACGCGGAGGTGAACCGGTTCCTGGCCGAGCTGCCGCAGGTGGTGGCCGACCTGCGGGCCGAGGCCGGAGTGGTCGGCCTGTGACCGACGACGACGCGGTGGCGCAGCCCCCTGACGACGAGGTGGCGGAGACTCTCGACTGCCTCGGTCGGCGTTGCCCGCTGCCGGTGATCGCGCTGGCCCGGCGGCTGCCACAGCTGCCGGTCGGGTCGGTGGTCCGGGTGCTGGCCGACGATCCGGCGGCCGCCCTGGACATCCCGGCCTGGTGCCGGATCCGGGGCCAGGAGTTCGTCGCCGCGTCGACTGTCGCCGGCTCTCCCGCCTTCGACGTCCGCCGCACCCACTGAAGCCTCTCGCCGAACTGCTAGTGGATCAGCAGCACCACCGATGTGAGGCTGAGATACCTTACGACGCGCAGGTTAGGTATCTCAGCCTCACATCGGCGTGTCCAGAGGGTCGGCCGCCCGCGCACGCTACAGGTAACGGACGTCATGCTCGGGTCGAAGAGGTGCGTGCGAGGATGGCGGGTGTGAGCGCGCAGAACGGGTGGAGCAAGCTACTGGAGTCCAACCCTGGGCACTCACAGTGGTACGTCGACCGGTTCCGGTCGCTGGCCCGCGACGGGGCCGACCTCGACGGTGAGGCCCGGCTGGTCGACGCGATGCTGCCCCGTACGGCGCGAGTGCTGGACGCCGGCTGCGGTCCAGGCCGGGTCGGCGCGGCGCTGGCCGCCGCCGGTCACGACGTCGTCGGCGTCGACCTGGACCCAGTGCTGATCGACGCCGCCCGGCAGGACCACCCGGGCCCGCGGTGGCTGGTCGGCGATCTGGCCGAGTTGGACCTGCCCGCGCAGGGCATCACCGACGGCTTCGACGCGATCGTCAGCGCCGGCAACGTCATGACGTTCCTGGCTCCGGACACCCGTCAGGAGGTGCTGCGCCGGATGCGGCTGCACCTGCGCGACGGTGGCAGGATCGTAGTCGGGTTCGGCACCGACCGGGGCTATCCGGTCACCGACTTCCTGGCCGACCTGCAGGCCGCCGATCTGGTCGAGGATCTGCTGCTGGCGACCTGGGACCTGCGCCCGTACCGCGACGACTCCGGTTTCCTGGTCGCGGTGCTGCGGCCGGCCTGACTCACGCGGTTCAGGTCAGCTGGCGACCGTCGGGCGGGTCGACCCACACCAGCTGTACGGGGTGGACCATCCCGTACATCCGCAGCGCTGCCTTGATGCCGCTGAACGGGTTGGGCAGACCGCCGTTGGTCGGTACGACCACGGCTTCGTCGTCGAACGCCAGCCCCCAGCCGAGCACTCCACCGTCCTCGCCGGCCTCGGTCTCCGCACAGATGGCGAAGCGCGCCGGCACCTGCTCGGACGCCTGCTCTGTCATCATCTGCCGGACACGCTCAGGCATCTCCGACTGACGTCCTACCTCGTCGAGCTCCATAGCAGCCCCCTCGAACGTTTATGGATACGTATAGGTTAGCGGCTACGGATGCGCTCGGCTAGACTTCTCTGGGTACAAGAATCGGGAGACGGTGATGGGCACTCAGGTGGATCCACTTGCGCTACGTTGGCTGCTCGGCGTGGAACTGAGTCGGCACCGGCGAGCGGCGCAGCTCAGCCTGAGCGAGCTCGCCACGACGACCGGGATCGGCAAGCCGAAGCTCGGGCACATGGAATCCGGTCGCTACCACCAAGCGCCAGACGACGTTCAAGTTGTCCTGCAGGCCTGCGGAGTCCCGGCGGCGACCGTCCAGCAACTGGTGACACTGGCCGCTGCACGCGCGGACGCCAAGTCCTGGCTGAGTCGCTGGGCGGACCTGATTCCGGGCTTCCTCCGGACGTACGTAGGGTTGCTCGACATGGCCGAGCGGCTCTTCACGTTCGAGCCGATGGTGGTGCCCGGGCTGCTCCAGTCCCGCGACTACGCTCAAGCACTGACCTCGGCAAACCGCTTCTACCGGCCCGATCAGGCACAGTCGTTCGCCGAGTTCCGGCAAGTGCGGGCAAGCAGGCTGGCTGCCCGGCATGATCTGACCTTCCAGACCGTGATCGGCGAAGCTGCCATCCGCACACCCGTGGGCGAACCGTCGATCCGCCAGGCGCAGCTGGAGCATCTGATAAACGTGGCTCGCGGCGGACAAGTCACCGTGCAGTTGCTGCGGCCCGAGGACGGCCCGCATCAGGCCAGCGCCATTGGGCAGTTCGCACTACTCGAGTTCGGTCACGGCATCCGGCCGGTGGCATACACGGAGCTTCTCGACGACGCCATATTCGTACATGACCTCGATCGGGTCCGCACGTACCAGTGGGTCGCCGACAACCTTCGCGAGCTCGCGCTCCCGCCGGCTGAGACCCTCAACCACCTACAAGCGGAGCTGACCCGGTAGGCCCCCGATCAACGTGAGCTTGCCCAGGACCGAAGATCAGCGGGCCGGCCGAGTCAGGCCGGCAGGTGGGCGCGGACGTCGTCGGCGGCGGCGTCGCCGTACGAGTCGGCGAGCCGCTTGAGGAAGATGTCCGGCTTGACGGCGTACTCCTGCGGCCCGGTGGTCTCCAGCACCAGCGCGGCGAGCAGGCAGCCGACCTGCGCGGCGCGTTCCAGGCCGAGGCCCCAGCCGAGGGCGGCGAAGAAGCCGGCACGGAAGCCGTCGCCGACACCGGTCGGGTCGTCCGCGACCACGTCACGGGCCACCGGTACGTGGATCCGCTCGATGCCCCGGCCGGTGATCTCCACCCCGTCGGCACCGAGCGTGGTGACCCGTACCGTCACCAGGTTGAGCACCTGGTCGCCGGTGAGGCCGACCTTGCTCTCCAGCAGCGACCGCTCGTACTCGTTGGTCAGCAGGTACTCCGCACCGTCGATGAGCTGGCGGACGTCCTCGCCGCTCATCCGGGCCAGCTGCTGGGACGGGTCGGCGGCGAACCGGTAGCCCCGGTCGCGGCACTCGGCCGAGTGACGCAGCATCGCCTCGGGGTCGTTGGCGCTGACCAGCACCAGTTCGAGGCCACCCACCCGGGCGGCGACCGGCGCCAACTCGATGTTGCGGGCCTCGCTCATCGCACCGGCGTAGAACGACGCGATCTGGCACAGGTCGTCGTCGGTGGTGCAGACGAAGCGAGCCGTGTGCGCCAACTCGCTGACATGCACCGAGTCGCAGTCGACGCCGTGGCGTTCCAGCCAGGAACGGTAGTCGGCGAAGTCGGCGCCGACCGCGCCGAGCAGCACCGGACGCAGACCGAGCTGGGCCATCCCGAAGGCGATGTTCGCCGCCACCCCGCCCCGGCGGACGACCAGGTCGTCGACGAGGAACGACAGGGACACCTTGTCCAGCTGGTCCGCGATGAGCTGACCCGCGAACCGGCCGGGAAAGTGCATCAGATGGTCGGTGGCGATCGAGCCGGTGACGGCGATCTTCATGTCGGCCCTCGGGTGTCGGGGTACGGAAATCGTGCGCGGGCCAGCTTACCGGGACGGGGGCCACCGTACCCCGCACCTGTCTCAGCTATGCACGTTCAGCGCACAACTGACCGACTGCCGCCCAGGGCCGGACTGACGTCTGCCCCGGACGGCACCGAAACGGACCGGTCGGATCAGTGGAAGGAGTCGCCGCAGGCGCAGGAGTTCTGCGCGTTCGGGTTGTCGATGGTGAAACCCTGAGCGTCGATCCGGTCCGCAAAGTCGATCTTCGCGCCGGTCAGGTACGGGGCGCTCATCCGGTCCACCACGACCTCGACGCCGCCGAAGTCGTCGACGATGTCCCCGTCGAGCGACCGCTCGTCGAAGAACAGCTGGTACCGCAGGCCGGAGCAGCCGCCGGGCTGGACGGCGACCCGCAGCCGCAGGTCGTCGCGGCCTTCCTGGTCGAGCAGTGCCTTGACCTTTTCGGCCGCCACGTCGGTGAGGACGACGGTGGTCGAGGCGGCGGTCTCGGCCGTTTCGGACTGCGCTGATGTGCTCACGTGAAGGTCTCCCCTGCGACGGTGCGAATTCGTCCGTATCAGGTAACGCTAACCGGCCGGGCGACGATTCCCAATCCGGGTGGCCACAATCCGTACGTGATCCGCCGCGCATCCCAGCATCCGGAAGATCATCAGCGGAAGATCACCGGAAACTCGCCGTCCCCCGGCCACCGGCACGCCGTCAGCGGCTCCATTGGCCGGCCAGCCGGGCGGCGATCCCACGCAGCCCGTCCGCCGGCCGGGCCAGCGCCTGCGCCAGCCCACCGCCGGTCTCGCCGCCGAAGTGGTCGACCAGGGCGTACGCCTCGGTGACCCCGGCCGCGGCCGACTCCCGCCGGCCGGTGGACACCTGGCCGGCGACCACCACGCAGGGCAGTCCCCGGTCCCGGGCCGCGCCGGCCACCCCGGCGACCACCTTGCCGCGCAGCGACTGGTGGTCGAACGACCCTTCACCGGTGATCACCAGGTCGGCGGCGTCCAGCGCGGCGGGCAGCCCGATCAACGCGGTGACCAGGTCGATGCCCGACTCGCACCGCCCGCCGAGGGCGAGCAGCGCGGCGCCGATGCCTCCGGCGGCGCCGGCCCCGGGCAGCGCGGCCAGCTCCGGCGGGCAGCCGGGCAGGTCCGCGACCAGGACGACGGCGAACCGCTGCAGCGCGGCGTCGAGCAGCAGTACGTCGGCCCGGTCGGCGCCCTTCTGCGGCCCGTACACGTTGCTGGCCCCGTGCAGCCCGGTCAGCGGGTTGTCGACGTCGGTCGCGGCGACCAGCTCGACCCCGCGCAGCCGGGGTGCGCCGTCGAGGCGGTCGACCCCGGCGAGGGCCGCGCCGCCGTACGGCAGGGCGTAGCCGGCGGCGTCGAGCGGGGTGACCCCCAGCGCGGTGAGCATGCCGGCTCCGGCGTCGTTGGTGGCCGACCCGCCGAGCCCGACGACCACCCGGCGGGCACCGTGTTCGACCGCCGCGACCAGCAGCAGTCCCAGGCCGTACGAGGTGGTGTGTTTCGGGTCACGTTCGGCCTCGGTGAGCAGGTGCAGGCCGCACGCCCGGGCGCTCTCCACGTACGCGGTCGGTCCGGCGGTCGCGGTCCCCCCGGCCCCCGGGCCGTCGACCAGCAGGATCTCCCCCGGTACCGGTCGGCCGAGTGGGTCGACCGTCGGTACCGGGACCCGCCGGCCGGCGGTCGACTCGGCCAGCACCTCGACGAACCCCGGACCGCCGTCGGACAACGGGCGCAGCACCAGCTCGTCGGTGGGTGCCCGGTCCCGCCACCCGGTGGCGACGGCGGCGGCCACCTCGGCGGCGGTCAGGGTGCCGGCGAACTTGTCCGGACAGATCAGGACCCGCATGATCTGGCAGTGTGGCAGGCCACACTTGGGCTGGTCGCAGGCGGGCGGACCTGTGCGAGCATGGATCTCGTGACTTCGACGTGGGTTGAGCCTTCCAGCACCGCGACCGCTCTGTTGCTGCTCGGCCGGGGCAGCGACCCGGCCAGCGAGCGCGGCGTCGACTGCCCGGGTGAGCTCCCGGCACCCAGCGATCCGGACCTGGTCGCCCGGGCCACCGCCGCCAAGGCGGCGCTCGGCGACCGGGTCTTCGTGCTCGGTCACCACTACCAGCGCGACGAGGTCATCCAGTTCGCCGACGTCACCGGCGACTCGTTCAAGCTGGCCCGGGAGGCCGCCGCACGGCCGTCGGCCGAGTTCATCGTCTTCTGCGGTGTGCACTTCATGGCGGAGAGCGCCGACATCCTGACCGGCGACGCGCAGCGGGTGGTGCTGCCGGATCTGGCCGCCGGCTGTTCGATGGCGGACATGGCGGCCCTCGGCCAGGTGGAGACCGCCTGGGAGGCGCTGGCCGACGCGGGCGCGGCCGACTCGACGGTGCCGGTGACGTACATGAACTCGTCGGCGGACATCAAGGGCTTCGTCGGCCGTAACGGCGGGGTGGTCTGCACGTCGTCGAACGCCAAGCGGGCGTTGACCTGGGCGTTCGAGCGCGGCCAGCGGGTGCTGTTCCTGCCGGACCAGCATCTGGGTCGCAACACGGCGGTGCTGGAGATGGGGCTGGACGCCGACGACTGTGTGCTCTACGACCCGCACAAATCCGGTGGTGGGCTGACCGCGCAGCAGCTGCGCGAGGCGAAGATGGTGCTCTGGCGGGGACACTGTTCAGTGCACGGTCGGTTCACCCGCAGCAGCGTCGACGAGGTACGGATGCGGGTGCCCGGGGTCAACGTGCTGGTCCACCCGGAGTGCCGCTACGAGGTGGTCACCGCCGCCGACCAGATCGGCTCGACGGAGTACATCATCCGGACCATCGAGGCCGCCCCGGCCGGATCGGCGTGGGCGGTCGGCACGGAGCTGAACCTGGTCCGCCGGTTGGCGCTGGCCCACCCGGACAAGCAGGTCATGTTCCTGGACCGGACGGTCTGCTACTGCTCGACGATGAACCGGATCGACCTGCCGCACCTGGTGTGGGCGTTGGAGGAACTGACCGCCGGCCGGGTTCCGAACCAGATCACGGTCGAGGCGCGTACGGCGCATTTCGCCCGGGTCGCGTTGGACCAGATGCTGGCACTGCCCTGATCGGATAGCTGACGCCACACCGCCAGATCACTCAACGTAGTCTAAGTCCTACGTATACGTGCCGTCGTTCCCGAATTCGTGCCAATCGCAGCCGCTGCGGGATCCCACTTTCATCACGGAGCGCTATGCTGCCTCAGGCGACGAACGGGCAGCGCGGATCTTCGATGCTCCCCGGTGACAGCCGGTAACCGGATGTCACCCGAGGTCCACCGACCGCCGGCTCCGTACGTGGGTCGTCCGGTTTCACCCACCGCCGGCCGGGACATGTTCATCCCATCTCGCCGGGCCAGCTCCACCCCACAAGACGGCAGCATCGACGCGCTGGAGGTTTCCTTGACCGACGACGTCCTGATCGTGCACGGCGGCACTCCCCTGCACGGGCAGATCCGGGTCCGAGGTGCCAAAAATCTCGTCTCCAAGGCGATGGTGGCCGCCCTGCTCGGTGACGAGCCGAGCAGGTTGTACGACGTACCGCGGATCCGCGACGTCGAGATCGTCCGAGGCCTGCTCGAACTGCACGGGGTCAAGGTCAGCGACGGCGTCGAGGACGGCGAACTGGTACTCGATCCGTCCAATGTGGAAAGCGCCTCGTTCGACCAGATCAACGTGCACGCGGGGTCCAGCCGGATCCCGATCCTGTTCTGCGGCCCGCTGCTGCACCGGCTCGGCCACGCGTTCATCCCGGACCTCGGCGGTTGCCACATCGGTCCCCGGCCGATCGACTTCCACATGCAGGCGCTGCGCGAGTTCGGCGCGGTCGTCGAGAAGACCCCGCAAGGGCTGCACCTGACCGCGCCCAACGGTCTGCACGGCACCAAGTTCGAGCTGCCGTACCCGAGCGTAGGCGCCACCGAGCAGGTGCTGCTGACCGCCGTACTCGCCGACGGGGTGACCGAGCTGCGCAACGCCGCGGTCGAGCCGGAGATCGTCGACCTGATCTGCGTCATGCAGAAGATGGGCGCGATCATCAAGGTGCACACCGACCGGGTGATCGAGATCCACGGCGTTCCCCAGCTCGGCGGCTACTCGCACCGGCCGATCCCGGACCGGATCGAGGCGGCCAGCTGGGCGGCGGCGGCGCTCGCCACCGGCGGCGACGTCAACGTGCTCGGCGCGCAGCAGGCCGACATGATGACCTTCCTGAACGTGTTCCGGTCGGTCGGCGGCGCGTACCAGGTCACCGACGCCCGCCCACCGCGTGTCGGCAGCGCCGGCCAGGAGGGCGGCATCCGCTTCTGGCACCCGGGCAACGAACTGCGCGCGGTGGCCCTGGAGACCGACGTGCACCCGGGCTTCATGACCGACTGGCAGCAGCCGCTGGTCGTCGCATTGACCCAGGCCCGTGGGCTGTCGATCGTCCACGAGACGGTGTACGAGCAGCGGCTGGGCTACACCGAGGCGCTCAACACGATGGGCGCGACGATTCAGGTCTACCGGGAGTGCCTGGGCGGTACGCCGTGCCGGTTCGGCCGGCGCAACTTCAAGCACTCGGCGGTGATCGCCGGGCCCAGCAAGCTGCACGCCGCCGACCTGGTCATCCCGGACCTGCGGGCCGGGTTCAGCCACCTGATCGCGGCGCTCGCCGCCGAGGGCACTTCCCGGGTGTACGGCGTCGATCTGATCAACCGCGGGTACGAGGACTTCGAGGCCAAGCTGGCCGACCTCGGCGCCCACGTGGAACGCCCCTGATCCGGACGCGTCCAGTCGCTGACCCGACGCGTCCGCGCCCGGATTTGACGTACCCGTGCCCGGTTCGTGCTCTCGCGGGCCGGGCCGGGCCGGGCCGGGGCGTCCGGTGCCCTCGTTCGCCGTCCGGCGAACGACGACCGGGTGCGAGGTGCGGGTGACGCACCTGGTTGGCTACCCTTCACGCGTGCCGTCGCTGTTTCGCCGCAAGTCCGCCGATGTCGTGGAAGCCGACCTGCCGGAGGACGATGTTCCCCCGTCGCAGGACGAGGCCGGGTCCGTCCGTGCCCGCCGGTACACGCCGAGCAAGAAGGAACTCGGTGTGGTCACCCCGAAGCGGCCGGCCGCCGGCCGCCGACCGGCGGCGAACGCCAAGCCGCTGACCAAGCAGGAGGCCCGCGAGCAGCGGCGGGCCCGCCGGGCGGCGATTTCGGAGGAGTTTCGCCGCGAGGGCGGGCCACGCGACCGTGCCCCGGAGCGCGGGCTCGCCCGCGACGTGGTGGATTCCCGGCGTACGGTCGGCACCTGGTTCTTCGGTGGCGCGCTGCTCGTGCTGATCGGGTCCGGCCCGACGATGCCACCAGCGGTGCAGTTGGCGTCGAACCTGCTCTGGGTGACCTTGGCGGTGCTGGTGGTCGTCGACTCTTTGTTGATCTCCCGCCGGATCCGCAAACTGGTGCGGGAGCGGTTCCCCAAGTCGGACCAGCGGATGGGCGGCCTGTACTTCTACGCCATCATGCGCGCGATGACGTTCCGCCGGATGCGCACCCCGATCCCCCGGGTGGAGCTCGGCGACAAAATCTGACCTGCCCGGCAGGGGCTTGGCGGGCTACGGCACCCGAGAGCCGGAGCACCTCGGCGGGGCGGAAAAGACACTGTTTCGATTCAGTACGGGCGGTTCGGTGGCGTCGACCGAGCCCGCGCGGCTACCCTCCATCCGCAACCACGCCGCCACTGGGCCGGGGGGACCCGATCGGGTTGCCACGGTCGCTCAGCGAGTATTCGACGAGGTGACACGCCGTGAGCGAGCCACACGGACCGCTGACACGGTTCTCGCCTGCCCGGCGGGCCGCCCGTAACGACACCCCCGGCGAGGTGCCGGCGTGACTGAGGGGTACTTCGACCGCCGTTGGCAATCCTGGCAGTGGGAGGACGACGGCGCACCGGACCGTTCGGCCGACGGACATCGCGACGTCGGCTGGGACGACGACGACCGGTGGGAAGCGATGCGCCGGGCGCGGGACCACCGGCCGCAGGAACCGGCCTGGGCCACCGATCCGACCAACGAATGGGTGCCACTGCCGGGTCAGCGCTACCCCGGCGACAACGGTGCGGGTCGGTCGGCCCGACGGGAGCCGACCAGCCGCGGTGTCAGCCGTGGGCGAGCCAACGTATACCAGGCCGGTTCCGGATCCGGGCGGGCACCTGTCGGCGACCGGACAAACCAGCCCCCGGCCCGCAGGCCGCAGATTGACGCCGACCGGGCCCGGCGGGACGGTCGCCGCGAGACACCACGCCCGAACGAACCTACGCCGGAAGCCGCCGGGGCCGCCGGCTGGTTCGCCGAGGGCGACCAGCAACAGCCGTCCCACACCGACGGGACCGGCCGTCGGCAGCATCCCGACGACGTGTTCCACCAACGCCGCCGGCATCCGGACGATGTCGGCCACGAACGCCCCTACCCACCGGAGCGGCGCCGTGGTGGTCCGCCCGCCGATCGGGACCGGCCGCAATGGCAGCCGGCTGAGCCGTTCGACCGGGACCGGCCGCAGCCTCGGGATCAACGGCCGCCGGCGCGGCCGGACGGTCCGACGTCCCGGCGGGATCCGCACCACCTGGCAGGCCCACCGGACGGCCCTCGCCGGGACGGACAGCAGCCCCCGGGCACCGACCCGCGTCGCGCACCGCAGCGCTGGCATGCGCCACCACCGACGGCACCCGCACCGCCACCACCGACGGCACAGACGGCACCGCCCCGACCAGCCGATCCGGTAGCCCCGTCCCGTCCGACAGCGCCCCGGGGTCGTCCGATCTCCGGCGCGGTCCCGCCACCGCCGGGTCGGATACCCACGGCAGGGGCCGGCCCCGGCGGCCGGATCCACCGACCGGTTCCGGGTCAGACCGGCGAGCAACTGCCGATTCCGGTCTCCGCCCCGGCCGGGCCGCCCCCGGAGTTCCGGGTACAGACGCCGACCGGCGAGCACCCGCAGATCCGGCGGGTCCCCCGAGGGGGGGATGCCGCCGAACCGGAGTACGTGGTGCGGGCCAAGGCCGAGCCGCGGCACGCCCCGCCGCCGTACATCGTGCGGCCGCAGCCGGACCAGCCAGCACCGCCGCGACCAGTGCAGGTCTCCCCGGCGGTACCCGTGGCTGAGCCGCCGAGGCCGGTCTCCCCCACCGCCGCACCGTCCGGTCCGGTCCCGTCGGAGGCGCCGGTCCCGGCCGAGGCCCCAGTTCCGGCCGAGGCCCCAGTTCCGGCCGAGGCCCCGGTCCAGTCGGACGTCCCGGCGCCACCAGCCGCCGCGTCGGTCCGGCCGGATCCAGCGCCCGCTGCGGAGACCTCCGCTGCCGCCGCTGCCGCAGACAGCGTCGGCGTCGGCGTCGGCGAACCGTCCCCGCTGCCCGACCAACTCGATATTGACCCGGCTGCCGGACTCACCGACGATCCGATCGGTACCGCCCCGGACGACAACGATGGCGGGTCCGACTCCGGCCCAGCCGGGCCGCCGGCCAGTCCGGACACTGTCCTACCGGTCACCGGGACCGCCGCCGGCTCGGCCACGGCGCTCGGCGCACCCACCATGCTGGCCCCGCTCGTGCAGCCGGACCTGCCAACCGACGAACCCGACCCGGCGCAGGATCCCGAGACCGCACCGGACGACACCGAGCCTCAGCTCAGCGATCCCGAACAGATGCTGTCGGCGTACCACTGGCGTTTCCACCACGAGACGCTACGTGAGCTGGTGGACAATCCCGACGAGTTCCGGGCCATCCGGGACCGGCTCACCGAGAAGATCGAGCCGGCGACTGACAACGCCACCCGGGCCCGGCTGTTGAGCCTGCGGGCGGTCGTCTCCCGCATCCTCGGCGACCTCGGCAAGGCACTTGCCGACGCCAAACTGGCGCTAGCGCACGCCGAGGCGACCGGGGAACTACGCCGGGTCGCGATCGCCCAGGCGCGGCTGGCGCACGTGCTGCAGTGGCGGGGTGACTTCTCCGAGGCGGACCGGTTGTTCGAGGAGGCCAACTCGGCCGAACTACCGGACCGGCTGCGGGCGACGATGCATGAACACGCCGGTCGGTCCTGCTACGACCAGGGCCGCTACATGGAGGCGTGCAACCACTTCGAACGTGCGCTGGAGCTGCGTAAGGTCGAGGATCCGGACCTGATCGCGCGTACCGAGCTGGCGCTGGACGCGGTGTTCGCCAAGGTCGCCGAGAACGGTTGGGGGCCGTACCCCCGGGACCGGGAGGAGATTCTGCGGCTGCACCGTCCGCCGCGACCGACCTTCAGCGACCAGGCCCAGCAATGGGGGTACGCGGGGGTCGACGGTGAACTGGTGATCGCTCCCGGCTACGCCGACGTCCAGCCGTTCCACGAGGGGGTGGCCTGGGTCCGCCGGCCGGAGGCCAAATGGTGGGAGCTGATCGACGAGTCGGGGACGACGGTGATCGCACCAACCGCCGGCTACATCGGGGTCGGCTCGTTC
The DNA here is from genome assembly GCF_048060315.1 of Micromonospora sp. LOL_013. Taxonomy (NCBI): domain Bacteria; kingdom Bacillati; phylum Actinomycetota; class Actinomycetes; order Micromonosporales; family Micromonosporaceae; genus Micromonospora; species Micromonospora sp. LOL_013. Next base: position 152,645 of record NZ_JBHMIQ010000002.1, on the reverse strand, counting down.
TCCGACGGCCTCGCCTGGGTCACCGCCGACGGCACCGGCAGCTGGATCGCCATCGACCGGAACAACACCGTGGTGATCGGGACCGGCTTCGAGGACGTACGCCCGTTCCGGCGCGGCGTCGCGGTGGTCCGGCGCGGCGGCTGGGGCGCGGTCGACAAGACCGGCCGGATGCTGCTCCCGCCCCGGTTCGGCGGCTTCCCGACCGCGCTCACCGACGGCCGCTACATCGACGGCTTCACCGACGAGGGTCTGGCGATCATCGACTCGGGTGGGCGCAAGGGCGTGGTCGACCGGTCCGGACGGATGGTCGTACCACCGGTGCATCCGGCGATGGCGATCCATCCGGTGGCGTTCCTGGTCGCGGCCCCCGACGGACACTGGGGGGCGTTGGACCGGCGCGGGGAACCGCTGATCGACCCGGTGCTGCCCAGTCGCGCGGACGTGATGGACGAAATCGACCGGCTGCTGGCCGACACCAAACCGCTGCTGTGACGCCGCGGTACTCGGTGCCCGTACCGGACAACCGGTCCGTTGGCACCGTCGCGAGATCGATTTACCGCTGTACGCAAGCTTATGCCGAACGCCCCGGCGGGCCGACGGCCGACTAGGGTTGAGGCATGGAATTCCGACACCTAGGCCGCTCCGGCATGCTCGTCAGCGAGATCTCCTACGGAAACTGGATCACCCACGGATCGCAGGTGGAGGAAGAGGCAGCCAACGCCTGCGTACGCGCCGCGCTGGACGTCGGCATCACCACCTTCGACACCGCCGACACGTACGCCGGCACTCGAGCCGAGGAGGTGCTCGGCCGAGCGCTGCGTGGCGAACGCCGGGAAGGGCTGGAGATCCTGACCAAGGTCTTCTGGCCGACCGGCGAGGGACGCAACGACCGGGGATTGTCCCGCAAGCACATTATGGAGTCGATCAACGGCTCGCTGCGCCGGCTGCAGACCGACTACGTCGACCTCTACCAGGCACACCGGTTCGACTACGCCACTCCGCTGGAGGAGACGATGGAGGCTTTCGCCGACATCGTGCATTCCGGCAAGGCCCACTACATCGGGGTCTCCGAGTGGAACGCCGCACAGATCCGTCAGGGCCACGCTCTGGCCCGTGAGCTGAAGATCCCGCTGGTGTCCAACCAGCCGCAGTACTCGATGCTGTGGCGGGTCATCGAGGCCGAGGTGATCCCGGCCAGCGAGGAACTCGGCGTCGGGCAGATCGTCTTCTCGCCGCTGGGTCAGGGTGTGCTCACCGGCAAGTACCAGCCTGGTCAGCCACCGCCGGCCGGCTCGCGGGCCACCGACCAGTCCGGGGGTGCGACGTTCATCGCACGGTTCATGACCGACCAGACGCTGAGCACCGTGGCGCAGCTCAAGCCGCTGGCCGAGCAGGCCGGCCTGTCGATGGCCCAGCTGGCCCTCGCCTGGGTGCTGCAGAACCCCAACGTGTCGTCGGCCATCATCGGTGCCACCCGGCCCGAGCAGGTGCGCGACAACGTCAAGGCCAGCGGGGTCCAGCTGGACGGCGGTGTGATGAAGGCCATCGACGAGATCCTGGAGCCGATCGTCGAGCGGGACCCGGGTCGGACCGTCAGCCCGGCCAGTCGGCCGTAGCCGGCACCGTGCCAGGTCATGCCGCTGCGGCACACCGCAGCGGCATGACACACTGGCCGACGCGTTCGGCCCGGCACGGGTACCCCGCCGCCGGACCAGGCAGCCCTCAAGACCAGAACCGGATCAGCGCCAGACCGTAGCTGTAGAGCGGGGCGGGCAGCCCGAGCAGGTCGCCGAGCCGGAAAACGGCCTGGAAGAACGCGCCACCGATCTGGTCGTCCCACAGCAACGCGAACAGGCCGATGAAGCCGAACGGCGCGAGCACCTGGTAACCGCGCTGCCAGGCCGGCGGCAGCCACGGTTGGATCATGTTGCCGCCGTCCAGTCCGGGGACCGGCAGCAGGTTGAGCACACTGGCGGTCAACTGCAGAAAGCCCAGCAGGGCGATCCCTGCCCAGAACTCCTGTCGGGCACCCGGATCCACGCCGACGAGGAACGGCACCGCGAGCACCACCGCGAGGGACACGTTGACCGCCGGGCCGGCGAGGCTGACCAGGGTGTGCCGGACCCGGCCCGGAATGCGGTGCCGGTCCACCCAGACCGCGCCGCCGGGCAGGCCGATCCCGCCGAGCAGGACCACCAGCACCGGCAGCGCGACGGACAGCAGCGGATGGGTGTACCTGAACGGGTTCAGGGTCAGGTAGCCCCGGTGCGCCACGCTGCGGTCACCGAACCGGTAGGCGACCAGCGCGTGCGCGTACTCGTGCAGGCAGAGCGAGACCAGCCAGCCGCTGACCACCAGCACGAAGACGGCCAACCGGGCGTACCGCTCACTTGACCAGGCGAGTGCGCCGCTGCCGGCCACCAGGGCGACCAGGACGAGGAAGACCGGGCTGGGCCGCCAGCTCGTCGCCGGCCGACCGGCCAGCGGGCCACCCGACGGCCCGTCGGACGGCACCGGCCGCATCTCACTTGCCTGCCGGCAGCAGACTCATCTGGTACTCGGTGCGGCCGTCTTCCAGCAGCTCGACCGAGGCGACGCCCGCTGCGGCCAACTCCCGCCAGGTCTGGCCGATCCAGGACTCGGCGTCGGCCTGGGTGCCGAACGTCTCGGTCGGCCCCTGCGCGGGCTGACCTTCCGCGTCCACGTACCGCCAACTCCATGGCATATCGCTGCTCCCGTTAGCTTCCAGTGCGCTTCAACCCAGTGCGCTTCAACCCTCGGCGATGGATGCCCCCAAGCCTAGCCGCGACCGGTGACATCCCACCGCACCGGAGCACCGCCGGCACCGCCCCGGCAGGTCACGGCCGGCCGCGCCCGCCGTAAGGTACGGGCATGTCCGTTGGCGGGTGGCAGTCCATTCTCGTGCTCGGTGGGATCCGGTCCGGCAAGTCCGACTACGCCGAGTCCCTGGTCACCGGGAATCCGGTGGTGCGTTACGTGGCGACGGGAGCGGCGGATCCGTCCGACGCCGAGTGGCTCGCCCGGATCGAGGAGCACCGGGCACGCCGGCCGACCGACTGGCACACCGACGAGGCCACCGGGGATCCGGGCCGGCTGATCGAAGCGATCTCATCGGCCCGTGCGGAGGAGACGCTGCTCGTCGACGACGTGGGCGGCTGGGTCGCCGCGCTGCTCGATCCGGCTCGGCAACCGGCCGATGACCGGGGCGCCATCGCTGAGCTCGCCGCCGCGGTGCGGTCCTGTCCGGCCCGGTTGGTGCTGGTCAGCCCGGAGGTGGGGCTGGCGCTGGTGCCGTCCACACCGGTCGGCCGGGCGTTCGCGGATGCGCTCGGCCTGACCAACCAACTGTTGGCCGAGGTGGCCGACGCGGTGGTGCTGGTCGTGGCCGGACAGCCGGTGCAGCTGAAGTCGACCGGGCTGGCCGCAACCGAGCAGGCCAGGCCGGAGCCGACCGAGCAGGCCAGGCTGGCGAGCGGCCCGGAGCAGCCTGAGCAGGCCGGCCCGGAGCTGGCGGCGGCCGATGGTTCCGGCACGGCGGCGCAGATCACCCCCGGGATGACCCTGCCGATGCCGGCAGAGAGGACCCGGGCCGCCGGCGTCGCCCGGCTGGGCCGGCTGGACCTGCCCGGCGCCGGGTTCGGTGCGCTCGAGAATGTCATCGGGTTCGCCGCCGGTACGCAGGACGCGGCCAGCCCGCGACCGTGGGACCCGGTCCAGGTGGTGCTGATCCACGGCGACCACGAAGGTGGAGTCGCCGCCGGCGACAGCCCGCAGGACTCGGCGCGCCGGGCCGACCAGGCCCGCGCCGGCCACGGGGCCCTGGCGCGGCTGGCCGCCACCGCCGGTGCGGTCGTCGACGTCGTCGCCGCTCCCGTCGCCGCCCCGATCGAACACCGATCGGCGCTGACCCCCGACGAGGTGGACAGCGCGTTGGCGACCGGGTGGGAGATGGCGCAGCGGGCCGGCCGGGCCGGCGTGGCGGCGATCGTCATCGCCGCCTGCGGCGCGGGCGGTGCCGCCGCAGCGGCCGCGGTCGTCGCGGCGACCACCGGCGCGGAGCCGGCGGCGCTGCTCGGCCGGGTGCCGGCGGCGGGCGGAAAGGTCGACGACGACGCGTGGATGTCACGGTGCGCTGCGGTACGTGACGCGCTGCAACGCACTCGGCGCGGCACCCGTGGTGCCCGGGAGGTACTGGCCGAGTACGCCGGCGGGGAGATCGCGGTGGCCACCGGGGTGCTGCTCGGTGCGACCACCAACCGGATCCCGGTGCTGTTGGACGGTCCGGTCGGGGTGGCCGCCGCGCTGGTCAGCCGGGATCTCGCCGGCCAGGCCCGGCACTGGTGCCTGCTGCCCGACCATGGTCGGCAGCCGACTGTGCGGCACGCGGCGGACGTACTCGGCCTGACCCCGCTGCTGGACCTGCGGCTCGACCTGGGTGAGGGCGCCACCGCGCTGGCCGCGTTGCCGCTGCTGCGTTCGGCGCTCGCCCTGGCCGACACGCTCGACGAGCACCCGACGTTCGCCGGACCGGGGCCGGCCGGCCCCGGTCCGGCCGCTGCCGACCCGGTGCGGTGACCGGCGCGCGGCCCACCGGTGCGGTGCACACCGTCTCCGCCGGCGTCCGGCTCGCCGTCACCACCTTCACCGTGTTTCCGCTGCGGCCCGGCGCGGTGCACCGGGCGGCGGCGGCCGTGGCGATGTCGGTCGCCCCGGTGGTCGGCCTCGGGCTGGGCGTGCTCCTCGCAATGGCCCTGCTCGCGCTCTCGGCCGCCGGCACCCCCGCGCTGGTCGCCGCAGCGCTCGTGACGGGCCTGGCCGCAGCGTCGACCCGGGGACTGCACCTGGATGGGCTGGCCGACACCGTCGACGCGCTCGGCTCACACCGGCCCGCTGACGGCGCACTGGCGGTGATGCGCCGGCCGGACGTCGGTCCGTTCGGCGTGGTTGCCCTGGTCGTCGTACTGCTGGCGCAGACGGCGTCGCTCGGGTCGCTACCGGCCGGCCGGTCGTGGCCGGCGGTCCTGGCGACGGTCGCCGCCGCAGTCGCGGCAGGCCGGCTCGCGGTCACCTGGGCCTGCCGCCAGGCCGTGCCGGCCGCCCGACCGGACGGGCTCGGCGCGCTGGTGGCCGGCACCCAGCGGTGGCCGGCGGTGGCGGCCGGCACGGTCCTGGTCGCCGCCGTGGCGGTCGCCGCCGTACCCGACCGCCCCTGGCAGGGGCCGCTGGTCGTGCTGGGCGCGGTGCTGCTGTGGCTGATCTGGCTGCGCCATCTGGTACGCCGGTTCGGCGGGATCACCGGCGACGTGCTGGGTGCCGGCGTCGAGTTCACCAGCACCGCCGTCTACCTCGGCCTGGTGACCGTGCGGTAACCCGGTGGCCGGTGAGCGGCGGCGCCGACCGTGCGCCGGCCGCGGGCCATGGCGATCGGCAACCTCGGCCGCCACGGGTCCGGTGCGCGGTAGCGTTCACCTCGCCAGCCACGTACGACCCGGGGGGACAACCTGATGGCCGCGAGTTCGGACGACCTGCTGCTGCCGGTTCCGGTGCCGGAGTCGCTGGTCGCCACCTACCTGGTCCCGGTGGTACCGCCGGACGTGGCCGTACCGGATGCGCTGGACGCGGTGGACCGGCTCGGTGACCGGCTGTCCCGGCCGGTACGTGACCTGACCCGGCAGGTGCTCGGCAGCCCGCTGATGACCGTGCAGACCCGCCCGGTCGACCGGCTGCCGGAGCTGCCGCCGGACCTGTTGGCCGCGTTCGGGGCCACCGGCGGCCAGCTGGCCCGGCTGCGCACCGCGCAGCGTTGCGTGGTGGTGCAGGCCAGCTACCGGCCGGGTTGGCCGCCGGCGCACGAGTGGGCCGCGCGGGCGGTCGGCGCGGCGCTGGCCGACGCGCTCGGCGTCGACCTGATCGACCTGTTCGGGCTGCAGTTCCTCGACCCGGCCGGCGCGTTGCGGTCGCTGCCCGACGCCGACGGACGGATCCGCCTGGTCGACTGGGTCCTGGTGCCCTACTCCCCCGACGACGACGGGCTCTGGTTCACCACGAAAGGGCTACGTCGGTTCGGGCTGCTGGAGCTGCAGGCGCAGCAGGTGCCGCCGAGATTCGTCCGGGCCTGGGGGGCGATCATGACCGGGACCGCCCGACGGCTGCTGCGGATCTGGACCGAGGCGTTGGCTGAACCGGAGCCGCCGGCCTTCGTCCAGCTGCCGGTGAACCTGCCGGTGTCCGGCCACGACATCGCCGTCGCGTACGGCAACCAGGACCGGCACGATTCGGCGGGTTCTGCGCTCCTGCGGATCGTGCTGGACCCGTCGACCGATCCGGAGGCCGACTCCTTCCTCACCCTCCGTCCGCCGCCGCAGGTGGCCGACAGCGACGCCGGGGACTATTTCACCCAGGTCTGCGGCGAGCTCTTCGGCGCCGGGCAGCCGGAGATCCACTACGCTCGACAGAGCGACGCGATGGCGCAGGCGATCACCACCGCCCGCCGGTCGCTGGGCGAGGTCCGGGCCCGGTTCCTCGCCCGCACGCTCGGCGGTCAACTGCTGGTCAAGTACGGTCTCACCGCGCCGGACGGCCACGAGTACGTGTGGGCCAGCGTCACCGGCTGGCCGCATCCCGGCCGGATTCACGCGGCCAGCACGGTCGACGCGGTCTGCGACCCGACCGTACGGGTCGGCAGCCCGGTCGAGGTGCACGCCGCGGACGTGGTCGACTGGGCGCTGATCAGCGGGGACCGGATGGTGGAGGGTGGTTGGACCGAGTCGGTGCTCGATCAGGGCGACCGGGGCCCGATCGGGCGGTGAACGGCCCGGCCGGGCGCTGAGCCGGGACGCAGGCAGCGCAGCTGGCAGTCAACGCACCGATGACGGCACGAACGGCGGGGTCACCACCCGCATCGGCGCGCGCCGGCCGCGCACGTCGACCTGCACCTCGACACCTTCGGTCGGCACTGCGGCGGTGTCCAGCAGAGCCAGGCCGACGCCTGTCTTGCGGGTCGGCGAGAACGTACCGCTGGTCACCGCACCGACCTGCGCTCCGTCGAGCAGCACCGCCATGCCGGGTCGCGGGATGGCCCGCTGTACGGCCTGCAGACCGCGCAGCAGCCGGGCCGGCCCGGCCGCCTTCTCCGCCAGCAGTACGGTCCGACCCCAGAAGTCCGGTTTGCGCCAGCCAACCGCCCAACCGAGCCGGGCCTGCACCGGGGTGACCGCCACCGTAAGGTCCTGACCGTGCAGCGCATACCCCATCTCGGTACGCAGCGTGTCCCGCGCGCCCAGCCCGCAGGCCCGCGCGGCGACCGGTGTCTCGGCGGCCAGCAGCAGGTCCCACACCCGGCCCGCCGCCTCGGCCGGCACCACCAGTTCGTAGCCGTGCTCGCCGGTGTACCCGGTCCGGCAGACGACCAGGTCGGTGCCGGCCAGCCGACCGGCGGCGAAGCTCATGTACGGATGCCCGGTGGGCAGCCCCAGCCCGGCGAGCAGTCCGGCCGAGGCAGGTCCCTGCACCGCCAGTACGGCGTGCCCGGTGTGCTCGTCGGTCACCGTGACCCCGCCCGGCGCCGCCGCCCGCAGCCGGCCGACCACCTCGCCGGTGTTGGCCGCGTTGGGCACCAGGAACACGTGGTCGTCGGCGTACCGGTAGGCGATGATGTCGTCGACGACGCCGCCGGTGGCGTCGTCGCAGCAGAGCGTGTACTGGGCCGAGCCGGCGGTGATGCGGTCCAGGTCGTTGCTGAGACAGGAGTTGACGAACGCCGCCGCGCCGGGTCCGGTGACCCGGGCCTTGCCGAGGTGCGACACGTCGAACACGCCGACGGTGTCACGCACCGACTCGTGCTCACGCAGTACGCCGCCGCCGGCGTACTCCAGCGGCATCTGCCAGCCGCCGAAGGCCGCGAACTTCGCGCCGAGCGCGACGTGCCGGTCGTGCAGTGGGGATTTGCGCGGCGCGCCGTCCCCGGTCATGGTCACCTCGGTCATGGGAGGCAACTTACCGGCGGACCCGCAGGTGGCTAGCATCGGCGGGGCACCACCCCGTCCGGCGGAGCAAGTTGCGCCGGAGACCAACCCGCCGGTCGCCCACAAGGCGACCGGCCCAGCTGCCCGGAGATGCCGAGTGACATCAACCACCACAACCCTGGACCTGGTCGACACCGACCCCGCTGAGCTGGCCGTGGACGCGCTGGTGATCGGCGTACACAGTCAGGACCAGCCGGACGCAGACCAGGCGGCGGACGGCGCGCCGGGCACGACGCCCGCCCTGCTGCTGGCGACCGGGGCGGAGAGCATCGCGGTCGCGTTCGAGGGTCGACTGACCGAGACCCTTAGTCTACTCGGCGCCACCGGAGCCGCCGGCGAAGTGATCAAGCTGGCCACGCTCGGTACGGTCGGGCCGCCGCTGCTGGTCGCAGTCGGGCTGGGTCCGGAGCCGACCGGCGCGGCACCCGCCCCGGAGACGCTGCGCCGGGCCACCGGCGCGGCGGTACGGGCGCTCGCCGGCACCTCGCGGGTCGCCGTGGCGCTGCCGGTCCCGGATGACGCGGACGGACCGGCGGCACTGCGCGCGGTCGCCGAGGGCGCGCTGCTCGGTAGCTACCGGTTCGCCGGCTACAAGACCCGGCCGCAGCCGGGTCGACGGGCACCGGTCGCCTCGATCGCCCTGCACGTCACCGACGCCGCCGACCCCGCGGTGCGGGCCGAGGTGGCCCGGGCGGAGGCGGTCGCCGCGGCGGTGATCGCCTGCCGGGACTGGGTGAACACCCCGCCGAACGAGCTGCGGCCACCGGCGTTCGCCGATTCGGTACGGGACGCTGCGGTCGCCGCCGGGCTGACCGTGCAGGTGCTGGACGAGCAGGCGCTGGTCGACGGGGGCTACGGCGGGATCCTCGCCGTGGGCGGCGGCTCGGCCGCACCACCCCGGCTGGTGATCCTCTCCTATACCCCGCCGGAGGCGGCCCCGGACGCCCCACGGGTCGCGCTGGTCGGCAAGGGCATCACCTTCGACACCGGCGGAGTGTCGATCAAGCCGGCGCAGGGCATGTGGGAGATGAAGTCGGACATGGCCGGCGCGGCCGCCGTCGGGGCGGCGATGCTGGCGATCGCCGCGCTGCGGCCGTCGGTGCCGGTCACCGCGTACCTGCCGATGGCGGAGAACATGCCGTCGGGTATGGCGTACCGGCCCGGCGATGTGGTGACTATGTTCGACGGCAAGCGGGTGGAGGTGCTCAACACCGACGCCGAGGGCCGGATGGTGCTCGCCGACGCGATGGCCCGGGCCTGCGCGGACGGCTGCGACTACCTGCTCGAGACCTCGACGCTGACCGGCGGTCAGGTGGTCGCGCTGGGCAAGCGGATGGCCGGGGTGATGGGCAGCGACGAGCTGTGTGCCCGGGTACGGGCCGGCGGGGACGCGGTGGGTGAGCCGGCCTGGCCGATGCCGCTGCCCGACGACGTCCGCAAGGGCATGGAGTCGGAGGTGGCGGACATCAGCCAGGTGAACTCGGCGATGGACCGGGCCGGCCACATGCTGCAGGGCGGGGTGTTCCTCCGCGAGTTCGTCAGCGAGGGGGTCGCCTGGGCGCACCTCGACGTCGCCGGCCCGGCCTACCACTCCGGCGAGCCGTTCGGCTACTGGAGCAAGGGCGGCACCGGCGTACCGGTGCGCACGCTGGTGCACCTGGTGCAGGACATCGCGGCCAACGGCTGACCCGTCACAGCCCGACGCGGGTCGGGTGCCGGCCGGCACCCGACCCACGCGGGGACGTCAGCCCCGGTCGGCCCGGTCGGCCCGCTTGCGCCGTTCGTTGAAGTCCCGCATCCGCTGCGGGTAACCGACCAGCGCCACGTCGTAGATCGGGATGGCCATCTTGTGCGCGAAGCGACGGGCGGTGTCCGGGCCGTCGACCCGACGACGGGTCCACTCACCGTCGTACGCGATGAGCATCACCGTCGTCTCGGTAACCGTGGTCCGGGGCTCGATGAACGCCTCGACCCCGCGGCGGCTGCGGACGAACTCCTCGAGATGGTCGAGATCGGCCCGGTTCGCCGGCCGGCCTCCCGGTGCCCCGCTCGACTGCTTGCGCCGACGAAACCACGCCACCGGCGTTCCCCTCCCCCAGCTGACAAGACCGCGCAGGTGCCGGCCGGGCGGCCTGGTGCGGTCGGGCCGGCCCGGCTGTCCCACGCCCGCGCGCATAGACGGACAGGGCAAGCCTACGTTGCGACCACGTGTCCTTGGGCACCTCGTTGAGCGTTCAGACACTACAAGTGACAAGATGGCCGGGGAAAGTCTGCCCGTTCCATGGGACGACGCGGGGGACGGCCCTCCTGTGCAGCGACGTGACCTGGGAGTGAACTGTGAGTGAGCCGAACGGCGGGACCTTCGACCTGGTCATCCTCGGCGGCGGTAGTGGAGGCTACGCGGCTGCCCTGCGCGCCGTACAACTCGATTTGTCGGTAGCCCTGATCGAGAAGGACAAGGTCGGTGGCACCTGCCTGCACCGTGGCTGCATCCCCACCAAGGCGCTGCTGCACGCCGCCGAAGTGGCCGACAACGCGCGCGAGTCCGAGCAGTTCGGCGTCAAGGCGGACCTGGTCGGCATCGACATGGCCGGAGTGAACAGTTACAAGGACGGCGTGGTCGGCCGGCTGTACAAGGGCCTGCAGGGCATGATCAAGTCTTCGAAGATCACCTACGTGGCGGGCACCGGCCGGCTGGTCGGCCCGGACACCGTCGAGGTCGACGGGGCCCGGTACACCGGCCGCAACGTGATCCTGGCCACCGGGTCCTACTCGCGCAGCCTGCCCGGCATCGAGGTCGACGGCGAGCGGATCCTGACCAGCGAGCACGCGCTGGAGCTGGACCGGGTGCCGTCGTCGGCGATCGTGCTCGGCGGCGGGGTGATCGGTGTCGAGTTCGCCAGCGTCTGGCGCTCCTTCGGCGTCGACGTGACCATCGTCGAGGCGCTGCCCCGGCTGGTCGCCGCCGAGGACGAGGAGTCGTCCAAGGCGCTGGAGCGGGCGTTCCGCAAGCGCGGCATCGGGTTCAAGACCGGCAAGCCGTTCGAGAAGGTCGAGCGCACCGAGTCCGGCGTCCGGATGACGATCGCCGGTGGCGAGACCCTGGAGGCCGAGCTGCTGCTGGTCGCCGTCGGGCGTGGGCCGGTCACCGCCGACCTCGGGTACGAAGAGCAGGGTCTGAAGATGGACCGTGGCTTCGTGTTGACCGACGAGCGGCTGCGGACCAACCTGCCGAACGTCTACGCCGTGGGCGACATCGTGCCCGGCCTGCAGCTGGCCCACCGCGGCTTCCAGCAGGGCATCTTCGTCGCCGAGGAGATCGCCGGCCGCAGCCCAGCGGTGATCGACGAGAGCGGCATCCCCCGGGTCACCTACTCGGACCCGGAGCTCGCGTCGGTCGGGCTGACCGAGGCGAAGGCCAAGGAGCAGTACGGGGCCGACAAGGTCAAGACCTACAACTACAACCTCGGCGGCAACGGCAAGAGCCAGATCCTCAGGACGACCGGCTTCGTCAAGCTGGTCCGGGTCGTCGACGGCCCGGTCGTGGGACTGCACCTGGTCGGTGCCCGGGTCGGCGAGCTGATCGGCGAGGCGCAGTTGATCTACAACTGGGAGGCCGACCCGGCCGACGTCGCACCACTCGTACACGCCCACCCGACCCAGGGCGAGGCGCTGGGCGAGGCCCACCTGGCCCTGGCCGGCAAGCCGCTGCACGCACACGCCTGACTAGAGGAGTCTTGTAGATATGCCGGTATCGGTCACCATGCCCCGGCTCGGCGAGAGCGTCACCGAGGGCACCGTCACCCGCTGGTTGAAGCAGGAAGGCGACCGGGTCGAGGTCGACGAACCGCTGCTGGAGGTCTCCACCGACAAGGTCGACACCGAGATCCCGTCGCCTGCGGCCGGGGTGCTCACCCGGATCGTGGTGAGCGAGGACGAGACCGCCGAGGTGGGCAGCGAACTCGCGGTCATCTCCGGCGGTCAGGAGGACGGCGGCCAGCAGGACGACGGTGGACAGGACGACGGTGGGCAGACCGCCCCCGCCGAGCCCACCGCTGGCGCGCCGCAGGAACAGCCGGCCGAGCCGGAGCCGGCCCAGCCGGCGGCCGACAGCGCCCCACCGACGGCCGGTGGCGACGCCACCGCGGTCCGGATGCCGGCTCTCGGCGAGAGCGTCACCGAGGGCACCGTCACCCGCTGGCTCAAGCAGGTCGGTGACTCCGTGGAGGTCGACGAACCGCTGCTGGAGGTCTCCACCGACAAGGTCGACACCGAGATCCCGTCGCCGGTCGCGGGGACGCTGCTGGAGATCAAGGTGCCGGAGGACGACACCGCCGACGTCGGTGCCGAACTGGCACTGGTCGGCAGCCCGGGCGGGGCCTCGGCTCCGGCGGCGCCGGAGCCGGCCGCCGCATCGGAGCCGGCCGCCACGCCGCAGGCCCAACCCGCCCAACCGACGCCGGCGGCCCAGCCGGAGCCGGCCGCTCCCGCGCCGGCCCAGCCGGGTGCGTCGTACGCCAGCCCGGCCCCGGCCGCCGAGTCCGCCGCTCCGGCGCAGGCCACGCAGGCCGCAGCACCGGCACAGCAGAGCGCACCGGCGGCCCCGCCGGCCAGCGCCAACGGTGACGGCGGTTACGTCACCCCGCTGGTCCGCAAGCTCGCCGCCGAGCAGGGGGTCGACCTGGCCTCGGTGCGCGGCACCGGGGTCGGCGGGCGGATCCGCAAACAGGACGTGCTGACCGCGGCCGAACAGGCGCGGGCCGCCGCCGAGCGGGCCAAGGCCGAACAGGCCAAGCCGGCGGCACCGGCCGCGGCACCGACGGCGGCGAAGGCACAGCCCAGCCCGCTGCGGGGCCGGACCGAGAAGATGAGCCGGACCCGGACGGTCATCGCCAAGCGGATGCACGAGTCGCTGCAGAGCTCGGCGCAGCTGACCACGGTCGTCGAGGTCGACGTGACCAAGATCGCCCGGTTGCGGGCCCGGGTCAAGGGTGACTTCCAGGCCAAGCACGGCGTCAAGCTGTCGTTCCTGCCGTTCTTCGCGCTGGCGGCGGTGGAGGCACTGCGCACCTACCCGGTGGTGAACGCCTCCATCGACATGCAGGCCGGCACGATCACCTACCCCGACGGGGAGCACCTCGGCGTGGCGGTGGACACCGAGCGGGGTCTGCTGGTGCCGGTGATCCGTGACGCCGGCGACCTCAACCTCGGTGGGCTGGCGCGGCGGATCGCCGACGTGGCCGAGCGGACCCGGACCAACAAGATCGGGCCCGACGAGTTGTCCGGTGCCACCTTCACGCTGACCAACACCGGCAGCCGGGGGGCACTGTTCGACACCCCGATCGTGCCGTTGCCGCAGGCCGCCATCCTCGGCACCGGAGCGGTGGTGAAACGCGCCGCCGTGGTCGACGACCCGGAGCTCGGCGAGATCATCGCACCCCGGTCGATGGTCTTCCTGGCGCTGTCCTACGACCACCGGCTGGTCGACGGCGCGGACGCCGCCCGGTTCCTCAGCGCGGTCAAGGAGCGGCTGGAGGCCGGCGCGTTCGAAGGCGAGCTCGGCCTGTCCTGACGGCGTTCCACGACAGAGCGACCCCGGTTGCCGTAGCGGTGGGTGCCGGCCGATCCCGGCCGGCACCCACCGCCGTTTTGCACCGGATGGCGGTGGTCCGCATCCGGCACCACCGCGATCAGCGAAGATGTCCGCATGCGCATCCTGCTGGCCGGCGCGTCCGGCTTCCTCGGCACCAGACTGACCGACCACTTGCACAGCTGCGGACACGAGACCGTACAACTGGTCCGCCGGCCGGCGCGCGGGCCGGCGGAGTTCAGCTGGTCGCCGTCGGCCGGGCAGCTCGACCCGGCGGTGTTCACCGGCATCGACGCGGTGATCAACCTGGCCGGTGCCGGGGTCGGCGACAAGCGTTGGACCGACGGTTACAAGGCGTTGATCCGGTCCAGCCGGGTGGACAGCACCACCACGCTGGCCACCGCGATGGCCGGGCTTGCGGCAGCGGACCGACCGGCGGTGCTGCTGAACTCGTCAGCGGTCGGCTGGTACGGCGACACCGGCGACCAGCCGGTCGAGGAGAACGCCCCGGCCGGTGAGGGTTTCCTGGCCGACGTGGCCCGGGTCTGGGAGGCGGCCACCGGGCCGGCCGAGAACGCCGGCGTACGGGTGGTCCGGCTGCGCACCGGTCTGCCGTTGCACCGCGACGGCGGTCTGCTCAAGCCGCAGCTGCTGCCGTTCCGGCTCGGCCTGGGCGGCAAGCTCGGCAGCGGGCGGCAGTGGGTGCCGTGGATCGCCATGCAGGACTGGCTGCGGGCGGTGACCTTCCTGCTGGATCACGATGACATCTCCGGCCCGGTCAACGTGGTCGGGCCGGCGCCGGTGACCAACGCGGCGTTCGGCAAGGCGCTCGGGGCGGCGGTGCACCGACCGGCGGTGCTGCCGATCCCGGCGTTCGCGTTGCACGTGGCGCTGGGCGAGTTCGCCACCGAGGCGCTGCGGTCCTCCCGGGTGTTGCCTGGGGCGCTGACCGAGGCCGGGTTCACCTACCGGTACCCGGACCTGCCGGACGCGCTGCACGCCGCCCTGACGCAGGCGTGACCTCGCACCGGGTGGCTTCCGGACCGGTCAGAGCTCCGGACCGGTCAGAGCAGGGCCGGAAGCAGATCGGTGCCGATGGCGGTGATCAGGTCGCCGGTGCCGGCCGGGCCGGCGCCCTCGACCATCAGCACCAGCCGGTGGGCGCCGACGGTCGCCGCGCTGGCGGCGAGCCGCGCGGCGCACTCGGCCGCGCTGCCCAGTGGGTGGATTCGCAGCAGGCGCTCGGCGTAGCCGTCGAGGTCCCGGTGGGCCGGCGACGAGCCGTCGATCCGGACGTACTCCCGGGTGGTGGCCAGCCAGGGTGGCAGGGTCCGGCGAAGCTGACGCTCGGCGGCGGCCCGGGAGTCGGCGAGCCCGATCAGATGCACCGAGGCGTGCGGCACGACGGCCGGGTCGTGCCCGTTGGCGGCGGCGACGTCGGCGTACCGGGCCAGCGTGGCGGCCTTCGCCGCGTCGTCGTCGTGCACCCCGAGCAGCAGCGGATGCCCTCGGGCGGCCGCGAGGTCGACCGTCGCCGACGAGGTCGCCGCCACCCAGACCGGGATCGGGCGGGCCGGTCGGGGCACCACCGGCACGTCGCGGAACGTGAAGAACCCGCCGTCGGCCCCGACCGTCGCCGCGCCGGAGAGCCAGCACCCCAGCAGGTCCAGCGACTCGGCGAAGCCGTCCCGGTACCGGTCCAGGCCGGTACCGAAGACCTCCAGATCCACCCAGGGACCACCGCGGGCGACCCCGAGCCGGAACCGGCCGGCGGAGACCGTGTCCAGCAGGACCGTCTCCTCGGCGAGCGCGACCGGATGCCGGTTGGACAGTACGGCCGCCGCGGTGCCGACGGCGATCCGACGGGTGGCGCCGAGCAGGTAGCCGGCGAGGGTGGTGGCCGACGGGCACTGCCCGTACGAGACGAAGTGGTGTTCGGCCAGCCACACGCCGCCGAGGCCGGCTGCCTCGGCGGCGCGCGCGTAGTCGACGGTGGCCGGCAGACCGTGTGCCGCCAGCAGGAACAGGTCCACTGCCGGCCGGTTCAGGTCGCCGGCCACCGGCGCGGTGGTCGGATCAGCAGTCACGCAGCTCGGGTGACTGGTTGCGCAGCTGGGCCACCGGGGAGATGAACTCCTGGTAGGTCTCACCGCCGACGGCGGAGAGTTTGAAGGCGGCCACCCGGTGGCAGTTCTGGAAGGCGAACTTGACGCCGAAGTGCCGCTCCAGGCCGCCCCGGATCGCGTCGCTGGCCAGCGCCCGCAGCAGTTGGCCACGCTCGGCCTCGCTGGGAGGCGGCACCGCGTGGTCGGCGAACTCGGCCGTGCCGCCCTGGGCCTCGGCGGCCACCTGGGACACCACCGACCAGGCGTACGGCAGGGACTGGCGTACGCAGTCGACGAACTCAGCATCGTCGATCCGGCCGGCTTCGGCCCGCTCCAGCAGGGCGGCGGGTACGTCGAGGGACATGCTTTCTCCTCACGCTGACGGTCAGCGGACCAGCAGATCTGGCCCGAGTACGAACTCCGGGTCGACCTGGTCGGCGAGGTTCTCGCCGACCCGGTCGTTGGCCCAGGCGGCGGCGTTACGCAGGTGGAACTCCACCGCCTGCCGGGTGTAGCTGGCCCAGTCCTTGCCACAAGCATCGACGGCCGCACGCATCGTGTCCAGCGCGTCACGGTTCGCCGGCTCCATCGCGGTGATCGGCTGGTGTCGACCCCGCTCGGCCGCCTTGACAAAGGCCGACCGGCCGATCCAGGTCAGCAGGTCAGCGCCGACGTGCTCGCGCAGGAAGTCCACGTCCGACTCGTCGTCGATCTTGTTGCCGATCACGTGCACGCGTACGCCGTAGTCGCGGGCGTACCCGACGTACTGCCGGTAGACGCCGACGCTGCGCACCGTGGGCTCGCAAACCAGAAAGGTGGTGTCGAACCGGGTGAACAGCCCGGAAGCGAACGAGTCGGCCCCGGCGGTCATGTCGACGACCACGTACTCGCCGGCGCCGTCGACCAGGTGGTTGAGCAGCAGTTCCACCGCGCCGACCTTGGAGTGGTAGCAGGCGACACCGAGATCGTCGGTGGCGAACGGCCCGGTCACGGCGAGCCGAATGCCGGCCACCTCGCGGACCAGCGCGTCGTAGATCCGGTTGACCCCGGCGACGGTGAGCAGCCGCGAGCCACGTCCGGGCGGGGTGGTCTTGACCATCGCCGCGGCCGAGCTGATCCGGGAATTGTCGCCGCGCAGGTACTCCTTGATGTCGGCCAGGTGGTCGCCCAGCGCCGGCAGCAGCACCGCCTCGTCGTCGCTGGCGCCGAGGGCCGCGGCGAGATGCTGGTTGATGTCGGCGTCGACCGCCAGCAGCGGCGGCGCACCATCGACGCCGACCGGGGTGGCCGCGAGGTGGCGGGCGAACAGGGCCGCCAGGGTGGTCTTGCCGCTGCCACCCTTACCGACAAAACAGATCTTCACCGTGGATCTCTCCCAAACAACTCAACAGGTACGCGTACATTGGAAGTCATTTCCAATAACTTCGTCAAGCCTAGGTACGGCACGGGCGTGTCGGGCGAAATTGGTACTCTCCGCCGGTGCCGACCGCTCCGTCCCCACTGCCCGACAGCGCCGCGACCGACCGGCCGGTGACCAGCGGCCGTCCACCGGGCCGGGCCGGCGGCCCGGCCCGCCGGCGCGCCGACCTGGTCGTCGCGGTGGTCGCGGTGGCCCTCGCCGGCTGGGTCACCAGCGGGCTGTGGGCCGGGCCGGACAGCCGGGCGATCACCGTCAACTCCAGCGACCAGGCGCTGTTCGAGTGGCTACTCGGCTATGGGGCGTACGCGCTGACCCACGGCGAGAACCCGTTGTTCACGTACCTGCTCAACGCCCCCGACGGGGTGAATCTCGCGGTCAACACCTCGATCACCGTGTACGCGGTGCTGTTCGCGCCGCTGACCTTCCTGATCGGGCCACCGGCGACCTTCCTGGTCATCCTCACCCTCAACCTGGCCGGCACCGCTTTCGCCTGGTACTGGCTGCTGTCCCGGCTGCCCACCGGCGACAACGGCGCGCCGTTCGTGCCGTCCCGGCTGGCGGCCGCCGTCGGCGGACTGTTCTGCGGCTTCGCGCCGGCGATGGTGTCGCACGCCAACGCCCACCTCAACTGGACCGCCGGCTGGCTGGTGCCGATCATCGTCTGGCGGGTCCTCGCGCTGCGTGGGCGCCCCGGGGCGCGGCCGCTGGACCGGGGCGGCTGGGTGCGCAACGGCCTGATCCTCGGCCCGCTCGTCGCGGCGGCCTTCTCGATCGCCGCCGAGGGCCTGTTCTTCACCGCCCTGGCCTGCGGCGTGTTCCTCGGCGTCTCGGCGCTGGACCGCAGCCGCGCCGCCGAGGTCCGCGACGCGCTCCCCCGACTGCTGCGCGGCCTAGCGCTCACTGCGGTCGCGGCGACCGCACTGTTGGCGTACCCGTTGTGGTTGCACTTCTTCGGCCCGCAGGTGTTCCACGGCACCGGTTTCGACGCCCGGGTGCACAGCGAGGACATCCTCGCCTACGGGGCGTTCCCAGAACGCTCGCTCGCCGGTGTCGCCGGGCTGGGCACCGGGCTGGCGCCGAACGAGACCGAGGAGAACAGCTTCTTCGGCGTACCGCTGCTGATGTTGACCGTCGGCTGCCTGGTGCTGCTCTGGCGGGCCGCCGATCCCGGCCGCCGGGCCACGCTGCGGGCCCTCGCCGTCACCGCCGCACTGTTCGCGGTGCTATCCCTCGGCCCCCGACTGAAGATCGGCGGGACGATCACCGACATCCCGCTGCCGTACGCCCCGTTGGCCGGCGCACCGGTGTTCAACGCCGCGCTGCCGGCCCGGCTGGCCATGGTGGTCACCCCGGTCATCGGCATCCTGCTGGCGCTGACACTGAGCCTGCTACTCACCCGTCGGGCGGCCGGGCAGGCGCGGTACGGCCGGTGGTGGGCAGCAGCGTTCGCTGCGGCGCTGCTGCCGCTGACCCCGGCCAGTCTGCTCACCATCGAACGGGAGCCGATCCCGGACTTCATCACCTCCGGTGCCTGGCGCGACCACGTCAGCCGGGGCGGGGTGCTCGCCCCGGTGCCGTTCACCCTCGACGTGCTCCCCGACGGTCAACGCTGGCAGGCGTACGCGTTCGCGCACCGGCAGGGCGAGTTCGCCATCCCGTCCGGCTTCTTCCTCGGCCCCGGCGGACCGGACGGCCGGGGCCGGATCGGACCGGTCCCCCGGGCCACCGACGGGCTGCTGCACGAGGTCGCCCGCACCGGCGTGGTGCCGCCGATCACCGACGCCGACCGGGCCGCCGCCCGCGCCGACCTGCGGTACTGGGACGCCGAGGCGGTGGTGCTCGCCGACCAGGTGCACGGGGCGAAGTTCCCGGTCGACGCCGAGGCCCTGCTGACCGCGACCACCGAACTGCTCGGCCCGCCGCAGCGGATCACCGACGTCTGGCTCTGGCCGGCGCCCGAAGGCGGCTGGTGAGCCGGACCACGGACCGGCCCGACCGACCGGTAACGGACTAGGCTGGACGGCGTGACCAGCACCCTTCCCCGCGCGCGCGGGGTCCGAGCCGGAGTCGTCGACTACCAGATCGCCTGGCAGGAGCAGCGTCGACTGCACGCCGCCGTGGTCGCCGGCGAGGAGCCGGACACCGTGCTCCTGCTGGAGCACCCGAGCGTGTACACGGCCGGCAAGCGCACCGAACCGTGGGACCGCCCGGTGGACGGCACCCCGGTGGTGGACGTCAACCGGGGCGGCAAGATCACCTGGCACGGCCCGGGGCAGCTGGTCGGCTACCCCATCGTCCGGTTGCCGGAACCGATCGACGTGGTCGCCTACGTACGCCGGGTCGAACAGCTGCTGATCGACGTCTGCGCCGAGTTCGGGCTGGCCGCCACCCGCCTCGACGGGCCGAACCACAGCGGCGTCTGGGTGCCGGCCGACGACCGTGGACCGGCCCGCAAGGTGGCGGCGATCGGCATCCGGGTCGCCCGCGGGGTCACCCAGCACGGCTTCGCGATCAACTGCGATCCGGACCTGACGGCGTACGACCGGATCGTGCCGTGCGGTCTGCGCGACGTCGGCGTCACCTCGCTGAGCGCCGAGCTCGGCCGGCCGGTGACCGTCGCCGAGGTGCTGCCGGTCGTCGAACGGCACCTGGCCACGCTCGGGTGAGCCGGCAGCTCTCGGGTCCGCCGGCCGATCGATGCCTCGGGTGAGCCAACTCACCCGGTGAACGGCGGCCGCACGGTCGCCCAACCGCCCGAGCGGGCATCGGCCGGCGTAGGCTGGCAAGGGTGACCATTGCTCCGGAGGGACGACGCCTGCTGCGCCTGGAGGTCCGCAACGCCGAGACCCCGATCGAGCGCAAACCCCCGTGGATCAAGGTCAAGGCCAGGATGGGGCCCGAGTTCACCGAGCTGCGCGGGCTGGTGCAACGGGAAGGGCTGCACACCGTCTGTCAGGAGGCCGGCTGCCCCAACATCTACGAGTGTTGGGAAGACCGGGAGGCCACCTTCCTCATCGGTGGGGACCAGTGCACCCGGCGCTGCGACTTCTGTCAGATCGACACCGGCAAACCGGCCGAGTTCGACGCCGACGAGCCCCGCCGGGTCGGCGAGTCGGTCGCGGCGATGGATCTGCGCTACGCCACGGTCACCGGGGTGGCCCGCGACGACCTGCCCGACGGGGGTGCCTGGCTGTACGCCGAGACCGTCCGGCAGATTCACGCACTGCGGCCCGGCTGCGGCGTCGAGTTGCTGATCCCGGATTTCAACGGCGACGCCGGCCAGCTCGACGAGGTGTTCGCCGCCCGACCGGAGGTGCTCGCCCACAACGTCGAGACGGTGCCCCGGATCTTCAAGCGGATCCGGCCGGCCTTCCGGTACGAGCGCTCGCTCCAGGTGCTCACCCGGGCCCGCACGGCCGGTCTGGTGGCCAAGTCCAATTTGATCCTCGGCCTCGGCGAGGAGCGCTCCGAGGTGTCACAGGCGCTGTGCGATCTGCACGCCGCCGGGTGCGAGCTGGTCACCATCACCCAGTATCTGCGCCCGACGCCGCGGCATCACCCGGTGCAGCGCTGGGTCAAGCCGGAGGAGTTCGTCGAGCTGCGCGAGGAGGCCGAGCAGATCGGCTTTTCCGGGGTGATGAGCGGCCCGCTGGTGCGTTCGTCGTACCGCGCCGGCCGGCTCTACCGGCAGGCGCTGCGCCAGCGCGAGGCCCAGCCGCTGGCCGGCTGACCGCCCGGTGAACGGCTTCGCCCCCGGCAACTAGACTCCCTCGCATGGCGAAACCCCAGGAGAAGGTGTCGTTCGGCCAGCGGCTGAAGCAGATCGGCATGGTGTTCTCGTTCACCGCCAAGCGCGACAAGTGGTTCGTCCCGCTGGCGGTGGCCGCCGTCGTGCTGCCGCTGGCGATCACCGTACCGGTGGTGATCGCCTTGGGGTGGATGTGGCTACCGGTCGGCATCCTGGTGGCGCTGCTCGCCGTACTGATCGTGCTGAACCTGCGGTCGAACACGGCGATGATGAACGTCGCCGAGGGCCAGCCGGGTGCGGCGGCCTCGCTGCTGGAGAACATGCGCGGTGACTGGCGGGTGACGCCGGCGGTCAGTTCGACCACCCAGATGGACATGGTCCACCTGGTGATCGGGCGGCCCGGGGTGATCCTGCTCGCCGAGGGCAACCCACAGCGGGTCCGGGGGCTGCTCGGTCAGGAGAAGCGGCGGCTGGCGAAGGTGATCGGCAGTGCGCCGCTGTACGACTACGTGATCGGCACCGACGAGGGCGAGTTGTCGATCCGCAAGATGCGTACGACGTTGATGCGCTTGCCGCGCAACCTGACCGGCAAGGACGTCAACGCGTTGGACAAGCGGCTGACCGCGTTGTCGGCCCGGCCGCAAATACCCAAGGGCGCCATTCCGAAGAACATGCGCCCGCCGAAGGGCGCCTTCCGGCAGACCCGCGGCCGCTGACCGGCGGTCGCCGCCATTGCGGTCCGACCCGGGTCGCGGGCCGGGCGGTGCGGTCGTGGGTCAGCGGGGGGCGGCGACGACGACCGATCCGGCGGCCCGGTCGTGCAGGCCGCGCCGCCCGTCCATCACCAGGGGCGGGATCACCAGGGCCAGCAGCAGTCCGCGCAGCAGTGCCCGGGGTACGCCGATCCGGCCGCCGTCGGCGTCCGAGACGCACCGGATCCTGGCCAGCCACATCCCCGGGGTCTGGGCGAACAGGCCCAGGAAGAAGCCGTACTCGGCGATCAGCACCACCACCGGTGGCCAGCCGGAGCGGGCCGGGTCGGCGAAAAGGCTGGAGATTAGCACACAAAGTAGCCAATCAATCACCAGAGCGCCGGTTCGTCGTAGCAGACTCGGCACCTCGTCACCCTGCCCCGCCGGGCCACCGGTCGCTCCACCCGCAGCCGCATTTGCGCTTGCCGCCACGCTGCCCCCTCCCGATACCCACGAACGGCCAGACTAGTCTGGGCCGTCTGCCGTATCCTGCGGGGGACGATTGGTCGGGATCACGCTCCGCACCGGACGTAACACGGCGGAAACATTAGAGACATGGTGGGGCAACCCTGCGGCCATAGCGTCGCGACCAGCATAGCCATCAGTGCGACGTGCCAGGAGGACGTGTGTTCGCCAATCCCGAGGAACTACTGCGGTACCTCAAAGACGAGGGCGTGAAATTCGTCGACGTACGCTTCTGTGACCTGCCCGGCGTGATGCAGCACTTCAACTTGCCGGTCGAGTCGGTCGACGAGGACATTTTCACCACCGGCCTCGCCTTCGACGGGTCTTCGATCCGTGGTTTCCAGGCGATCCACGAGTCGGACATGCTGCTGCTGCCGGATGTCGCCACCGCCTTCATCGACCCGTTCCGGATCGAGAAGACGCTGGCGCTCAACTTCTTCATCCACGACCCGTTCACCCGGGAGCCGTACTCCCGGGACCCGCGCAACGTGGCCAAGAAGGCGGAGGCCTACCTGGCGGCGAGCGGCATCGCCGACACCGCCTACTTCGGGCCCGAGGCGGAGTTCTACATCTTCGACTCGATCCGCCACGAGACCTCCGCGAACCAGGCCTACTACTACATCGACTCGATTGAGGGCTGGTGGAACAGCGGTCGCGAGGAAGAGGGCGGCAACCGCGGGTACAAGACCAACTACAAGGGCGGCTACTTCCCGGTGCCACCGGTCGACCACTACGCCGACCTGCGTGACAAGATCGTCCGCAAGCTGATCGACACCGGCTTCACCGTGGAGCGGTCGCACCACGAGGTCGGCACCGCCGGCCAGGCCGAAATCAACTACAAGTTCTCCACCCTGCTGCACGCCGGCGACCAGCTGCAGCTGTTCAAGTACATCGTGAAGAACACCGCCTGGGCCAGCGGCAAGACGGCGACCTTCATGCCGAAGCCGCTGTTCGGCGACAACGGCTCCGGCATGCACACCCACCAGAGTCTGTGGCTCAATGGTGAGCCGCTGTTCTACGACGAGACCGGCTACGCCGGCCTGTCGGACACCGCCCGCTGGTACATCGGCGGTCTGCTGCACCACGCGCCGTCGCTGCTGGCCTTCACCAACCCGACGGTCAACTCGTACCGCCGGCTGGTGCCCGGCTTCGAGGCACCGGTCAACCTGGTGTACTCGCAGCGCAACCGGTCCGCCTGCACCCGCATCCCGGTTACCGGCAGCAACGGCAAGGCCAAGCGGGTCGAGTTCCGGGTGCCGGACCCGTCGGCCAACGTCTACCTGGCCTTCTCGGCCATGCTGATGGCCGGTCTGGACGGCATCAAGACCAAGATCGAGCCGCCGGAGCCAATCGACAAGGACCTGTACGACCTGCCGCCGGAGGAGTGGGGCAACGTCAAGCAGGTGCCGGGTTCGCTGCCGGCCGTGCTGGACTCGCTGGAGGCCGACCACGACTTCCTGCTTGAGGGTGGGGTCTTCACGCCGGACCTCGTCTCCACCTGGATCGACTGGAAGCGGTCCAACGAGGTCGACCCGGTCCGCCTGCGGCCGACCCCGCACGAGTTCGCAATGTACTTCGACTGCTGATTCCGGCCGCGCCGGTCCAGCACTGGACGACGGCGGTGGGGGCGGGCCTCGGCTCGCCCCCACCGCCGTTTCGCTGCCCGCCCCGGTCTCGTCCGACGTCCGTCAGCTCGCGTCGGGGTGCCGGGCGGATCGGACCGCCCGCACCACCAGCACGACGATCAGCGCGCACATGGCCACCGTGCCCGGCGCCTTGGTGAGCGCGGCGACCCCCGAACCGTCCGGCAGGACCAGGAAACCGGCGACCGCCACCGGCAGCAGGAACCACCCGGTGCGGTACGCGGCGGCGGCCAGCAACGCCAACGGCCAGCTCAGATACCACGGGTAGACGACCGGCGCGGCGAGCACCGTGGCGGCCAGCGCCAGCCCTGCCCCGAACACCACGGTCCCCCGGTCCCAGGTCGCCGGTGGGCCGACGGAGTCCGCCACCGGCACGGCACGACCGTCCGGGCCCCGCCAGCCGGACAACGGGTCACCGCCGCGCCACACCCGCCACCACAGCCACACGAGGAAACCGGCGAGCAGCGCCAGGCCCACCACGCGGACCGCCCCCACCGCGTCCAGTCGCACCCCGACCAGCCGCCCCAGGTAGTCGATCAGCAGCCCGACAGCGGTCGGCGGCGAGGTCCACTGCCGCGAGTCGCCGCTGCGGGACAGCCCGTTCACCCAGCCCAGACCGAGCCCGGACAGCGCCGTGGTGGCCGCGACCGCGCCGACCGCCCCCGCCACCACCAGCGCCCCGGCCCGTACCAGGGCGGCCGGTCGGCGCGGCCCGGCCACCGCGAGCACCGCCGCGAACGGTACGACCACCAGGGCCGTCGCCTTCACCGCGACGGCCAGCCCGAGCAGCAGCCCACCGGCGACGGTCGCCACCGACGCACCACCGATGCCGTCGGTCCCTGGATCGGTCACACGGGCCGATCCGGCGGCGATCACCCATAACGCCGCGACCAGCAGACCGACCATCAACGCGTCGTTGTGCGCCCCCGAGACCAGGTGGATCAGCGCCACCGGGCAGCCCAAGGTCAGCCAGAGCGCCCGGCCGGCCGGCAGGCCGCACCTGGCGGCCAGACCGGGCAGCGCCACCGCCACCAGCACCAGCCCGGCCACGGCGGTCAGCCGCAGCGCCAGCAGGGTGCCGGTCAGACCGGCACCGACCGCGACCGCCAGCCCGGCGAGCCAGACGACCAGTGGCCCGTACGGGGCCGGGGTGTCGCGCCACAACGGGGCGACCGCGTCGACCCAGGGACAGCCCTGACCGGCCACTCCGGAGTACGGGTCGCCACCGTCGCGCAGGATCCAGCCCTGGCAGGCGTACGAGTAGATGTCCCGGCTGCCCAGCGGCGGCGCCACCAGCAGCGGCACCGCCCAGATGCCGACGGTGGTCGACGCCCACCGTACCGACGGCACACCGTGCCGGGCCGACCACCAGGCCCACACCATCGCACCGGTGCCGGCGGCCCAGGCGAGCACGCTGAGCACGCCGGTTCCGCTGGTGAAGACCGCCCAGCCGGCGGCCGGTGGTTCGGGCAGCGCGCCGCCCAGGCCGGCGGCGACCGCGAGGGCGACCGCGCCGGCCAGACCGACGTAGCGGATGAGGTGGTACCGCGTTCCGGCGTCGCCGCAGCGGTCAGGCACCGAGGACCCGCTCCGCTGCGGCCCGGCAGCGGCGGGCGGTCCGCAGGTAGCCGTCCAGGAACTGGCCGGGGTCGGTACCGCCGAGCAACCGGACCACCCCGGCCAGCTCGGCACCGTGCCGGGGCAGTTGGTCGGTGGCCCGGCCCCGGACCAGCATCAGCGCGTCGCGGACCCGGGAGGCGAGGACCCATCCGTCGTGCAGCGCGGTCGCGTCGGCCCCGTCGACCAGGCCGGCGTCGCGGGCCGCAGCCAGCGCGACCAGGGTACGGGTGTCGCGCAGCGCCGGCACCGCGTGCCCGTGCCGCAGCTGGGTCAACTGCACCGCCCATTCGACGTCGGCGAGCCCGCCCCGGCCGAGCTTGGTGTGAGTGGCCGGGTCGGCGCCGCGCGGCAGTCGTTCGGTCTCCACCCGGGCCTTGATCCGGCGGATCTCGACGACCTGCTCCCGGCCCAACCCGCCGGCCGGGTAGCGGACCGGGTCGGCGACGGCGACGAACTCCTCGCCCAGCGACGGGTCGCCGCAGACGAACCGGGCCCGCAGCAAAGCTTGCGCCTCCCACACCTTCGCCCACCGGGCGTAGTACTGGGCGTACGCTGCGAGGCTGCGCACCAGCGGCCCCTGCCGGCCTTCGGGGCGCAGGTCGGCGTCCACCCCGAGCGGTGGATCGGGGGCCGGCATGCCGAGCAGCCGGCGCAGTTCCTCGGCGACCGCCCGGGCGGCGGCGCTGGCCTCGTCGTCGGCGAGGCCGGGCGGTGGGTCGTAGACGAAGAGCACGTCGGCGTCGGAGGAGTAGCTCATCTCGTACCCGCCGAGGCGGCCCATGCCGATGATCGCGAACCGCAGACCATCCGGCGGCGGCACAGTCTCGACCGCGACCCGCAGCGCGGCGGCGAGCGTGGCGTCGGCCACGGCGGACAGCCCGGCACCGACGGCGGCCACGTCGAGCCGGCCCCGGGCTTCCCGGGCCGGGGCCAGCGCGCCGGCCCGGTTGAGCACGTCGGCGCAGGCCAGCCGGAGCAGTTCGCGGCGGCGCAGGGCCCGCACGGCGCAGACCGCCTGGACCGGATCCGGCGGCTCGCCGCCACCGCTGCCAAGGTGGCGGGCCGCAGCGGCATCGAAGCCGGCGCGCAGCACCGCCGCGTCGCGCGGGGTGAGCTCGGCGTCGGCCGCCAGCATCCGCAGCGCCTCGGGCTCGCGGGCCAGCAGGTCGGCGGCGTACCGGGACAGCCCGAGGGTACGGGCGAGCCGGCCGGCGACCAGGCCTTCGTCGCGCAGCAGCCGCAGATACCAGGGGGTGCTGCCGAGCTTGTCGGAAACCTGCCGGTAGCTCAGCAGCCCCCGGTCCGGCTGGGGAGCGTCGGCGAACTCCTGCAGCAGCACCGGCAACAGGGTGCGCTGGATGGCGGCGGTCCGGGAGACGCCGCCGGTGAGCGCTTCCAGATGCCGCAGCGCCCCGGCCGGGTCGGCGAAGCCCAGCACCTCGAGCCGGCGCCGGGCGGCCTGCGGGGTCATCCGCAGCGACTCGGCCGGCACCCGGGCGACTGATTCGAGCAGCGGCCGGTAGAGCAGCTTGGCGTGCAGCCGGCGTACCTCGGTGGCGTGGCTGACCCAGTCGGCCCGGAATGCCTCGACGACGTCGGTTTCGGGCGTCGAGGCATAGCCGAGGGCCTGGGCGAGCCAGCGCAGCGCCACCGGGTCGGCCGGCACGGTATGGGTACGGCGCAGCCCCTGCAGTTGCAGCCGGTGCTCGACACCGCGCAGGAACCGGTAGCCGCGCAGCAGCGCCTCGCCGTCGGCGCGGCCGACGTACCCGCCGGCGACCAAGGCCCGCAGGGTGGGCAGCGTGCCGGGGGCCCGCAGCGTCTCGTCGACCCGACCATGCACCAGTTGCAGCAGCTGGACGGCGAACTCGATGTCGCGCAGCCCGCCGGGGCCGCGTTTGATCTCGCGTTCCAGCTCGCGGGGCGGGACGTTCTCGATGATCCGGCGGCGCATGGCGCGCACGTCCTCGACCGCCTCCGGGCGCTCGGCGGCATGCCAGACCAGCGGCGACAGCAGCCGGATCCACTCCTGCGCGAGGTCGCGGTCGCCGGCCGCCGGCCGGGCCTTGAGCAGCGCCTGGAACTCCCAGGTTCGGGCCCACCGCTGGTAGTAGGCGAGGTGGCTGCCGAGGGTACGGACCAGCGGCCCCCGGTTGCCTTCCGGGCGCAGCGCGGCGTCCACCGGCCAGGCCACCAACCCGCAGATGTGGATCAACCGGGTGGCGACGGTGGTGGCAACCGTCAGGTCGGCGTTGTCGGCGGCGACGAAAATCACGTCCACGTCGGAGACGTAGTTCAGCTCGTTGCCGCCGCACTTGCCCATCGCCACCACGGCGAGGCCGGGCGGGCCGCTGCCGTCGGGCAGCTCGGCGACGGCGATGTCGTACGCGGCGGACAGGGTCGCGTCGGCCAGCGCGGACAACGCCGCCATGGTCTGTTCCAGGCACCGTCCCCCGGTCAGGTCGGCCGCCGCGATACGCAGCAGGGCCAACCGGTACGCCTGGCGCAGCGCGGTGATCGCCGCCGCGCCGACCAGCGGGGTCGGCGCGGCGGTCGAACCAGCGGCCGTCTCGACGGTCGACGCGGCGTCGGCGATGGTCGGGGCGACGGCGAGGACACCGTCGGCGGTGGGGGCCACCCCGTTCTCGGTGGCGAGCACCGACCACTGGTCCGGGTTGGCGACCAGATGGTCGCCGAGACTGGATGAGGCACCGAGGACGGCGATCAGCCGTCGACGCAGACCGGGGTCGGCGTGCAGGGCGTCGAGCACCGGCGACCCGCCGGTGCCGAAGCCGCCGGTGCCGGTGCCGCGCCGCTGCGCCTCGACGAGCCGGTGCAGCTGGCGCAGCGCCAGATCGGGGTCGGCGGCCCGGGACAGTGCGGTCAGCAGTTCGGCGGCCGGCGGGTCGACGGGCTGCTGCGCCTGTACCTGCCACAGCCCGAGCCCGTCGGGGCCGAGCAGGTCGGCGGCCCGGACGGTGTCCGTGCCGCTGACGTCGAAGCCGTATCGGGCGAGCCGGCCGGTGGCACTGGTCGGTCTGGTCATCGGGGGCCTAACTGCCGAGCAGTGGAAGGGTCCGGGGGATGTCCGAGTCGGGCAGCTGGCCGAGGGCGAGCGCGGCGAACCGGACGGCGAACGGTTGCCAGACCTCCTCGATGTCAGCGAGCACCTCGACGCAGGCATCGACGACCACGTCGGCGGGCAGGCGCAGCTCGGTCAGGATGGTCGACCCGGCCGCCCAGGTGCTGACCATGTCCCGGTCGCACTCGATGTGGAACTGCAGCCCCCAGGCCCGGTCACCGAGGCGGAACGCCTGGTGGGGGTAGTGCGTGGAGGCGGCCAGCAGCACCGCGCCGTGCGGCAGCTCGGTGATCTCGTCGACGTGCCACTGCAGCACGTCCGGCGCGAGTGGCACGTACCGGAACAGCGGGTCGGTGGCGGCGGCGTCCCGCTTGCCGACCAGGGCGGGCCCGATCTCCGGGCCGGCGGCGCTGCGTTCGACGGTGCCGGCGTGCGCGGTGGCGAGCAGGTGCGCGCCGAGCCCGATGCCGAGGGTCGGGATCCGGTGGCGGACGGCCTTGCGCAGCAGCCCTTCGACCGCAGGCAGCCAGCTGGCGGCCGGGTCCGGACCGACGGCGGACGGCCGGCCGCCGAGGACGATCACCGCCGGTCGGTCGGCCAGGTCGGCCGGGACCGGGTCGTCGGCGTACGGGCGGCACACCTCGATCGGCAGGCCGGCTTCGGCGAGCCACTCCCCCAGCCGTCGCAGATCGTCGGTCGGGTCGTTCTCGATCACCAGAGCGCTGCCCACGTGTCGAGGCTATCCAATCGGCCGGGGCGGTGACCGTAGGTGGTCCCTGCGTGCTCGCGGTTGCGTACTCGTAAAATCTGCTCGCTCGGACCGGAACCAAATCTGCTCGTTCGGACCGGGAACCTCGCGTAGTCTCGCGCCGGTGACCGACCCGCGACCGGCCGACCGCCGAGGTGGCGAGCTGCTTTCCCCAGCCGCTGAGCCGGCCCGACCTGGCGCTGCGACGCTGCGCCCGCTCGCGCTGCACCCCGGTGACGAGGTCCGGATCGTGGCCCCGGGTGGGCCGGTCGCCGCGGAGCCGGTCGAGCGGGGAATGGCCGTGCTCGCCGGCTGGGGGCTGCGGCCCCGGTTGGGCCGGCACGCACTGGGCCGGCACGGTTTCCTGGCTGGGACCGACCAGCAGCGGGCCGCCGACCTCGCCGAGGCGTTCGCCGACCCGGCGGTACGCGGCATCGTCTGCGCCCGGGGCGGCTACGGCACCCAGCGGGTGGTGGACCTGCTGGACATGGCGGCGGTGCGCCGGGATCCGAAGGTGGTCTGCGGGTACTCGGACATCACCGCCCTGCACCTGGCGCTGTGGCGGGGTGCCCGGTTGGCGACGGTGCACGGGCCGGTGGCGGCCTGGGACGACGAGCGGACCCCGGCGGTGTCCGCCGGGTCGCTGTGCCGGGCGCTGATGAAGCCGGTGCCGACGGTGCTCGCCCGGTCGCCGGACGAGGCCGGCGCGGCGGTGCTAGTGCCGGGTCGGGCCGACGGCACCCTGCTCGGCGGCAACCTGACCGTGCTCGCGGCCTCGGTGGGCACCGCCGACCTGCCGGACCTGACCGGGTCGATCCTGCTGATCGAGGAGATCGGTGAGCCGCCGTACCGGGTGGACCGACTGCTCACTCAGCTGCGCCGGGCCGGCGCGCTGGATGGCCTGGCCGGGGTCGCCCTCGGCCAGTTCACCGGCTGCACCGACCGGCACGGGGTGGACGTCGCCGAGGTGCTCACTGAACGGCTCGGTGATCTCGGCGTACCGGTGCTGGGTGGGCTGCCGCTCGGGCACGGGCAGACCCCACGCACCGTTGGCCTCGGCGTACCGGCCACCGTCGACGCCGCCGCCGGCACCCTCATGGTCTCCCCCGCCGTGCGCTGACCCGAGCCGGCCGGATGCTCACAGCCCGTTGACAGCTTCGGCATGGGTTGTGTTGAGGACCGCCAGGCACCGTCGGTCAGGTCATCGCACCACACCGCAACGACATCCGGAGGTTGACTTGTCCAGACGGATCACGAGGAAGCGGGCGCTCGCGGGCCTGGCCGCGGCGGGCGTGCTCAGCGTCGGGATCGCGGCGCCGACCATCGCCTTCGCGCAGGAGGGCGCCGAGCCGAGCGCCAGTGCCAGTGCCAGTGCCAGTGCCGACGGATCGACCGGCGAGGAGCGCCGGGCGGCGAAGATGACCGAGTTGGCTGAGGCGCTGGCCGACGAACTCGGCGTCTCCGCCGACGACGTCACCGCCGCCCTGGAGAAGATCCGTGAGGAGCGGACCGGTGACCGGCCCGAACGCGGAGAGCGGCCGGAGGGGACGGCCGACCGGCAGGCAGCGCTGCAGGAACGGCTCGACGCGGCGGTCGCCGACGGAAAGCTCACCCGGGCCGAGGCCGACGCGGTGCTCAAGGCGTACGAGGAAAGGGTGCTCGCCGGCCCCGGACGCGGCGGTGGTCCGGGCCGTGGCGGCCCGATGGGCGGTACGGACGAGGGGCCGGCGGCCGACCAGTCGCCGGACGGCGCCTGATCCGCTCCCGCCCCGAAAGGTCCTGGCGCCGGAACGCCCCTCGCGGGGTTGCTCCGGCGCCAGGATCGTCTTCGCGCCGGCCGGCGGCGGCCGGGGACGACGAGCCGGCTCAGGCGATGCAGGCGCAGACGATCAGGGCGGCGCCGAAGTGCGTCGCGGCGCTGACCCGGGCGGCGGGGTGCGGCTCGTCGGAGCAGATCACCGCGCCGAGCCGGCCGGGGGTCAGCCAGTCGAGCACGGCGAAGGCCAACGCCATGATGCCGAGCCCGATCAGTCCGAAGAGGATCGTCGAGGCGAGCCCTTTGGCGAACGACGGGTAGCTCGTCAGGATCGCGGTGAAGACGATGCCGGCGACGCCGAGCTGGTTGGCGGCGAGCAGCAACGCCGCGTTGCCGTTGCGATGCACCCAGATCAGCTCGCGCAACTTCCCAGGGGTGAGCCAGTCGACCACCACGAAGCCGGCCGCCATCAGAGCAACGCCGACCGCTCCGAAGACGATGCTCTGCCAAGCTCCGGTGAGCAGATCCTCCAGCACGCACGTTCCTCCCGATCGAGTCGCCGCGGGGGCGGCGAGTGTCGGGAGGGACGATAGCGTGGCGGCGCCAGCCCGCTCAGAGCGCGCCGAGGTAGCGGCGACGCTCGTACGGGGTGACCTCGCGGCGGTACTGCTCCCACTCGGAGCGCTTGTTGCGCAGGAAGAAGTCGAAGACGTGCTCGCCGAGCACCTCGGCGATCAGCTCCGAGCTGGCCATCACCTCGATCGCCTCGGAGAGGTTCTCCGGCAGCGACTCGTACCCCATCGCCTTGCGCTCGGCGGCGGACAGCGCCGACACGTCGTCCTCGGAGCCGGGCGGCAGCTCGTAGCCCTCCTCGATGCCCTTGAGACCGGCACCGAGCATCACCGCGAAGGCCAGGTACGGGTTGGTCGCCGAGTCCAGCGAGCGGACCTCGACCCGGGCCGAGTTCGGCTTGCCGTACGCGGGAACCCGCACCAGCGCGGACCGGTTCAGGTGCCCCCAGCACACGTACGCCGGGGACTCGGTGATCCGGTCCGGCAGCGCCTGCGGGAACAGCCGCTTGTAGGAGTTGACCCACTGGTTGGTGACCGCGGTGTACTCGCGGGCGTGCACCAGCAGTCCAGCGATGAACGCCTTGGCGACCTTGGAGATCTTCATCGGGTCGCCGGCGTCGTGGAACGCGTTGCGCTCGCCCTCGAACAGCGACAGGTGGGTGTGCATCCCGCTGCCCGGCTGGTCGGTGAAGGGCTTGGGCATGAAGGTCGCCGCGACGCCGTGCGACAGGGCGACCTCCTTGACCACGTGGCGGAAGGTCATGATGTTGTCGGCGGTGGTCAGCGCGTCGGCGTAGCGCAGGTCGATCTCCTGCTGGCCGGGGGCGACCTCGTGGTGGCTGAACTCGACCGAGATGCCGATCCGTTCCAGGGCGAGCACCGCCTGGCGGCGGAAGTCGCGGGCAACCGCGTGGGTGGTGTGGTCGAAGTAGCCGCCGGAGTCGACCGGCACCGGGGTGGACCCGTCAGCCGGGCTGTTCTCCAGCAGGAAGAACTCGATCTCGGGATGGGTGTAGAAGGTGAAGCCCTTGTCGGCGGCCCGGGACAACGCCCGGCGCAGCACGTGCCGGGGATCGGCCCAGGACGGCGTACCGTCGGGCAGCAGGATGTCACAGAACATCCGGGCGCTCTCGCCGCTGACGCCGCCCTCGAACGGGAAAACCTGAAAGGTCGTGGGATCCGGCATGGCGACCATGTCGGACTCGAAGACCCGGGCGAACCCTTCGATGGCGGAGCCATCGAAGCCGATGCCTTCTTCGAATGCCGCCTCAAGCTCAGCCGGCGCGACCGAGACGCTCTTGAGCGTGCCGAGCACGTCGGTAAACCACAACCGAACGAAACGGATGTCGCGCTCTTCCAGAGTACGGAGCACGAACTCCTGCTGACGGTCCACGTCTACCCCTCGTGACACTGGTCTGCCCGGACCGGTTCCATTCTCCGCGCTGCTGCCCTCCAGCGCAGGACCAGGTGCTGTCGGCTCCCACCTGAGCTGCCCAGTCTTTACCGACCTCGTTACACCGACGTTACGGGACCGCTCCGGTCGCGCACCTGGCGGGGCCAGCCGACAATCCACGCCATTCCGGCGCTTTTCTATTGGCCACCACGAAAGGGATATTAGACCACGATCACCGGGGCACGCCGGAGCATGTCCGCACAGTCACCTGACCGGTCCCCCGTAGCGAGGCGTCGGCGACCGGCGGGTTGGTCGGGGTCGCGCTGGGGGAAGATAGCGACATGCCGACGCTGCGCATCGCCCTCGCCCAGGTCAACCCCACCGTTGGCGATCTACCGGGCAACGCCCGGCTGGTCCGCGACTTCACCCGTACGGCGGTGGACGCCGGCGGGCAACTGGTCGTGTTCCCGGAGATGATGCTCACCGGTTACCCGGTGGAGGACCTGGTGTTCCGGGAGTCGTTCGTCGCCGCCGCCCGGTCCGGCGTCCGGCAACTCGCCGCCGACCTGGCCGCCGACGGGTTCGGCGACGTACCTGTGCTGGTCGGCTACCTCGACGCCGACGGGCCGGCCGCGATCAGCGCCGAGGCCGACCCGGGCCGGGGCCCGCGCAACGCCCTCGCCGTGTTGCACGGCGGCACCGTGGCGGCCACCTACTTCAAACACCACCTGCCCAACTACGGTGTCTTCGACGAGGACCGCTACTTCGTGCCGGGCATCGCGTTGACCGTCGTGCGCGTCTGCGGGGTCGACGTGGCGTTGACCATCTGCGAGGACCTGTGGCAGGCCGGCGGGCCGTTCACCGCCGCCCGCCGCGCCGGCGTCGGCCTGGTCGTCACGGTCAACGGGTCGCCGTACGAGTTGGACAAGGACGACGCCCGGCTGCCGTTGGTGCGGCGGCGGGCCGCCGAGGCCGGCGCCACCGTGGCGTACGTCAACCTGGTCGGCGGCCAGGACGAACTGGTCTTCGACGGCGACTCGATGATCGTCGCCGCGGACGGCACGCTGCTGGCCCGCGCGCCGCAGTTCGTCGAGCATCTGCTGCTGCACGACCTGACGCTGCCGGCCGCGGACGCCCCGGCGCAGGACCCCGCCGCGACCCCGGAGACCGCCGACGCGACGGCCACCCCGGAGACCCCGGACGGCCCGGACCGGATGAGCATCGACCGGGTGGTGGTCGGTGACCGGCCGGCCGACCCGACGGGCGGGCCGGTCAGCGGCGGGGTCGCCGAGCCGCTGCCGACCGAGGCGGAGATCTGGTCGGCACTGGTGCTCGGGCTGCGCGACTACGTCCGCAAGAACGGCTTCTCCTCGGTGGTGCTGGGGTTGTCCGGCGGGATCGACTCGGCGGTGGTGGCCGCGATCGCGGTGGACGCGCTCGGCCCGGACCGGGTCGTCGGCGTCTCGCTGCCCAGTCAGTTCTCCTCCGAACACTCCCGGGCCGACGCCGCCGAGCTGGCCAAACGGACCGGCCTGGACTACCGGATCGAGCCGATCCAACCGATGGTGGACCCGTTCCTGGCCAACATCTCGCTCTCCGGGCTGGCCGTGGAGAACCTGCAGGCCCGGGTACGCGGGGTGATCCTGATGGCGCTGTCCAACCAGGAGGGCCATCTGGTGCTGACCACCGGCAACAAGAGCGAATTGGCGGTTGGCTACTCCACCCTGTACGGCGACTCGGTCGGCGGCTTCAACCCGATCAAGGACGTCTGGAAGTCGCTGGTGTGGACGCTGGCCCGGTGGCGCAACGACGACGCCGTCCGGCGGGGCGACGATCCGCCGATCCCGGAGAACTCGATCGCCAAGCCACCGAGCGCGGAGCTGCGTCCCGGTCAGCTCGACACCGACTCGCTGCCCGACTACGCGCTCCTCGACGGGGTGCTCACCGGCTACATCGACGGCGATGCCGGCCGCGACGACCTGGTCGCCGCCGGGCACGATCCGGAACTGGTCGACCGGGTGCTGCGGATGGTGGACCTGGCGGAGTACAAGCGGCGACAGTCGGCGCCCGGCACCAAGATATCGATCAAGGCGTTCGGTCGTGATCGACGGCTGCCGATCACCAACCGGTGGCGGGAGCCCGGCGACGGATGAGACCCCCGGGTGACCGGGTGAGGTGTGAATTCCTGCACTGAAGCCTCTCCGCGCCGGTGCCACCGGTGGCACCATCGGGACGTACCCCGGGGACCGCGACCGCGGCCACGAGGGTGAGAGGAGACGACGATGTCCCGATCCACGCCAGCCGAGGCCGTCGCACTGTACGGCGGACCGGTCAGCCGCCGGGTCCGCACCCGAGACCTGATCGCCGCCAAGGAACGCGGCGAACGGTGGGCCATGCTCACCTCGTACGACCAGTACACCGCCGCGATCTTCGACCAGGCCGGCATACCGGTGCTGCTGGTCGGTGACTCCGCGGCGAACAACGTGTTCGGCCACGAGACCACCGTGCCGGTCACCGTCGACGAACTACTGCCGCTGGTCCGGGCCGTGGTCCGGGCCACCCGGGGCGCGCTGGTCGTCGGTGACCTGCCGTTCGGCTCCTACGAGGAGGGGCCGACGCAGGCGCTGCGCACCGCCGTACGGTTCATGAAGGAAGGCGGCTGCGGCGCGGTCAAACTCGAGGGCGGCCGCCGGGTCGCCGACCAGATCGCCGCGCTGACCGGGGCCGGCATCCCGGTGATGGCGCACGTCGGCTTCACTCCGCAGCGGGAGCACACCATCGGCGGCTACCGGGTGCAGGGCCGTGGCGACGCCGCCGACGAGGTGATCGCCGACGCCCACGCGGTCGCCGAGGCCGGCGCGTTCGCCGTGGTGCTGGAGATGGTGCCGGGGGTGGTCGCCAAGCGGATCACCCACGACCTGCCGGTGCCGACGGTCGGCATCGGCGCCGGCCCGGAGACCGATGCGCAGGTGCTGGTCTGGCAGGACATGTCCGGCTTGCGGTCCGGCCCGACCCAACGGTTCGTGAAGACCTACGCCGACCTCGCCGGGGTGCTCGCCGACGCGACCCGCCGGTACGCCGACGACGTCCGTGACGGCCGGTTCCCGACCGCCGCGCACACCTTCTGACCGACCGCCGTCACCGTCCGGTCCGGTCGCAACGGGATTCGTCCGGGTCCCGGGGCGGATCCGCCGATCGCCCGGGATCCGGCGGATCTCACAGATCGGTGACCCGTACCCCGGAATGCGCCTTGTACCGGCGGTTGATGGCGATCAGGTTGGCGGTGAACGCCTCGATCTGGTGAGCGTTGCGCAGCCGGCCGGCGTAGATCCCCCGCATGTCCGGGATCCGGGCGGCGAGCGCGGCGACGACCCCCGCCGCCTCCCGGTCCTCGGCGCAGATCAGTACGTCCAGGTCGATCCGCTCGATTCTCGGGTCGGCCAGCAACGGCGCGCTCAGGTGGTTGAAGGCGGCGCAGACCCGTGAGTCGGGCAGCAGCGCCGCGGCTTGCTGCGCGGCGCTGCCCTGCGCCACCGGCAACGGGTACGGGCCCTGCTTGTCGAAGCCGAGCGGATTCACGCAGTCGACCACGATCTTGCCGGCGAGCGGGTCGCGCAGTGCGGCGACGGTCGCCTCGTGACCCTCCCACGGCACCGCGATGATCACCAGGTCGGACCCGCCGGCCACCTCGTCGTTGCCGTCGCCGCTGATCACCCCGGCCGCGACCCCGGGCAACGCGGCGATCTCCTTGGCCGCGGCGACAGCCCGGGTGCCGTCGCGGGACCCGATGCGGACCGGCTGGCCGGCGCGGGCGAGCCGGTACGCCAGGCCCCGTCCCTGGTCGCCGGTGCCACCGATGATGCCGACCGTCAGGCCGGAGACGTCGGGCAGTGTGCTGGCGTCATATCCCATCCGCTCATCCTCACCCACCGGACGGCCGCACGGGACCGGACCGTGACGTCGACCACCCCGGACCAGGCCGGTCACCTGGTCTGACGTGCGTCAACGGCCGTCGACGGCATCGACCGGCCCGGGCTCGTACCGGTCGGCCAGCCGCCGCAACGGCGCGGTGACGTGGGCGTACAAGGCACCGACCGCGCCGTGGCCGGCGGCCACCAGACACCCAGGGCACGGACCATTCCTAGCAGCCGGCCGCCACGTGACGCGTCGGTGGTACGGCGGCGGCCGGCCGGACACGGTGTGCAGATACGGTGGCCGGTATGCCCCCCGGGTCAGCGGCCGGCCTTGCGGGCGGTCTGGGTCCCGGCCTTCTTGGTGGTCTTCTTCGCGGTCTTGCGGGTGGCCGCCGCCTTCTTGGCGGTGCCCCGCTGGGCGGGGGTGGCGTTCCTCGGTGAGGTGGCCCGCTGCACCCGGCCCGCGGTGCGTTTCGTCGCGGCGGCGACCTTCTTCCCGGCCCGGCCGGTGGTGCCCTTGGCCGGCGTGGACCTGGTCGCGGTCGTCGTCGCCGTGGCTTTCGTGGCCGTGCTCCTGCCTGCGGTCGCGGTCTTCTTCGCCGGACTGGTCTTCCTCGCTGGACTGGCCTTGCGAGCGGTGGCCGTCGCCTTCTTGGCTGGACTGGTCTTGCGCGCCGTGGCCGTCGTCCTGCGCGCCGCCGGGCTGGTCTTCTTGGCCGCTGCCTTCTTCGCCGTCGGGCTGGTCTTGCTCGCCGTCGGGCTGGTCTTCTTCGTAGCGGGCTTCTTCGCCGCCGTCGCGGATGCCTTCCGCGCGGACGTCTTCTTCGCCGCCGGACTCGTCTTGCGCGCCGCTGTCTTCGTGGTGCCGGTGCTCGACGCCCGCCGGGCGGCGGGACGGGTCGCGGCTTTGGTGCCAGCAACCATGGCTTTCTCCTCCTTGCGGACTTTCAATGGATTTGCCCCCTATGGAGACAATGGAGTCTCCGGTCCCCGACCCAGGTACGGCCGGACCGGCCTAGCCCTGCTCCCCGGTCCAGCGGGCGTCCTCGGTCTCCCACTCCTCGTTGCGTTCCGACACCCGCTGCAGCGCCTGCTCAGCTTCGGCCTTCGAGGTGTAGGGACCGAGCCGGTACTTGGCGGCACACAGGTCCGCCCCGGACTCCACGCGCTGATGACGAAGGCACCAGAAGTACTCGCCACCAGGTCCGCTGTCGCTCATGAGAACACTGTGCACGGAAAAACGGCAAAGCGCTACCGTTTCGCCCAAAATGTCGCCGCTTCTCCATAATAGACGTGCGCCATTGCGGCCGGCTCCCATGCCGGCAATTGACAGCTCGATACGAAAGGCCGGCAACGCCCCGAGCCAAGTCGAGTCGAGTCGAGTCCATCCTGGGCGGAGCGGACCGGGTGCCGTCGCGGAAACAGAGCCAGGTCAACCGGTCGCGAACGCGGTCTCGATCAGCCGCCGCAGCCCGTGGCCGTCATCGACGGTCACGTCCGGCACCCCGCCGGGCTGGCCACGTTCCCGACCGGTGCGGGCCGAGACCATCAGCACCGCCGCACCGGCTCCGGCCCGCCGGGCGCACGGGACGTCCCGGGCCGGGCTGTCCCCGACGAACCAGCAGTCCGCCACCGGCACGTCGAGTGCCCGCGCGGCGAGCCAGGCGACTTCAGGGTTGGGTTTACGCACCCCGGCCTCGTCGCTGTAGATCTGCACAGCGAACCGGTCGCCGAGATCCACCGCGTCGAGATAGTCGCGGTGCGCCGCGCCGCACAACGTGTTGCTGACGATCGCCAGCGGCAGGCCGGCGGCAGCGGCGGCGTCCAACGCCGCACGGATGCCGGGGCGTACCGCCCAGTCCGCGCGCCGGGTCCACGCGTAGCTCAACGCGGTCGCCTCGCGCAGCACCGCGTCGCGGGCCGGGGCCGGCCAGCCGGGTGTGATGAACTCCCGCCAGACCTGTTCGTGGCCGTACTCCCGGGGGCGGTCCTGCTCGCCGATCCGGTCCCGCCAGGCGGCGTACTCACGTTGCCCGTCGACCAGCGACCGGGTGATCCGTTCGGCGGACAACGCGTCGCCGACGAGCGCACGAAGCCGGTCGACCAGGTGGGTCGGCTGCGGTGAGATCGAGGGGGCGTCGACGAGGACACCGCCGAAATCGAGCAGGAGGGCGCGAGGGGTGGGCAACATCCGACCATCATCCCGGCGGGTGGGCTCACCGGCGACTCCGGGATCCCGCCATGTTTACGCAAACACGGCGAGCACTGCTAGTGTCAGCGCGGCTACCGGCGTACCCCCGACACCGGGCGTCGCCGACGCCGGGAGAGGAAGGTGTCGACGCCCGATGAGTTCGACTGCAGCCGACCCGCCGGGACGTCGCCGACGCCGGGTGTCGATGGCCGACGTGGCCCGGCTGGCCGGGGTCTCCACCCAGACCGTCTCCCGGGTGTCCACCGGGCACCCAGGTGTCATCCCCAGCACCCGCGAGCAGGTCGTCGCCGCGATGCAGCAGCTCGGCTACCGGCCCAACAGCGCCGCCCGGGCACTCAAGTACGGCGAGTTCCGCACCATCGGCGTGATCACCTTCACCCTGTCCACCACCGGCAACAGCAACACCGTGGAGGCGATCGCCACCCACGCCGCAGCCGAGGGTTACGTGATCACGCTGATCCCGGTCGCCGCTCCCACCCAGGACCGGGTACTCGGCGCCTTCACCCGGCTCGGCGAACTCGCGGTCGACGCGGTCATCGTGATCATGGAGGTGCACCTGCTCGACACCAGCACCGTGCTGCTGCCTCCCGACGTGCATCTCGTCGTGGTCGACTCGGATGCCGGTGACCGCTACCGGGTGATCGACACCAACCAGGCCGACGGTGCCCGGCAGGCCGTCCGGCACCTGCTCGACCTCGGCCACCGTACGGTGTGGCATGTCGCCGGACCGCCGGAGTCGTACGCCGCAGAGCGGCGAGCGACCGCCTGGCGTACCACCTTGTCGCAGGCCGGCCGGGAGGTGCCGGCGCTGCGCCGCGGCGACTGGTCGGCCGAGGCCGGCTACCGGGCCGGCCTCGAACTGGCCGACGAACCGGACTGCACCGCGATCTTCGTCGCCAACGACCAGATGGCGCTCGGGGTGCTGCGGGCCATGCACGAACGCGGCCGGGTGGTGCCGCGTGACGTCAGCGTGGTTGGCTTCGACGACATCGCCGAGGCCGGGTCGTTCATCCCGCCGCTGGCCACCGTCCATCAGGACTTCGCCGAGGTCGGCCGGCGCTGCGTCGAGGCGGTGCTGCACCAGGTCCGCACCGGCACCGCACAGACCGGCACCACCCTGGTGCCGACCCGCCTGGTGGTCCGGTCCAGTACCGCCCCGCCGCCGGCACGCTGACCCAGCGGTGCCGACGGCGCGCTGACCGGATCCCACGTCCGGTCAGTGCGCCGTCGGCACCGCCCGTACCGCGACCCCCCGGGGCGGCAGCGTCTCGGCCGGCCCGACCAGCGGTACGCTCGCCACGTCGGCCAACGACACCGGCTCGTCGGTCCGGTTGATCAGGAACCAGTGCTCGCCCCGGACGGCCAACTCGACCCTGCCCCGCAACCGCTCCGGCAGGTCGCTGGTCACCCCGGCCGCCGTCGCGAAGCTGGCCAGTACACCGGCCAGATCGGACACTCCGAGCCGGGTGGAGACGTAGCCGGCTGAACCGGCACCGACCGTACGGCGGGTGACCGCCGGCCGGCCGGCGTACTCGCCGGTGCGGTACGCCGCCAGCACCTCGACCTGCGAATCGGTCACCGTGACGCGGTCGGTCCACAGCTGCCCGGTCGCGCCGGTGTCCAGCAGCACCTCGGCGCCGTCGGGCAGCGGGCCGAACTCCTCGATCCGGATTCCGAGCAGGTCCCGCAGCGCCCCCGGGTACCCGCCGAGCCAGATGTGGTCGTGCTCGTCGACGATCCCGGAGAAGTAGGTGGTCACCAGGTGGCCGCCGGCGGCGACGTGACCGCGCAGCCGGCCGGCGAGCGCCGCCGGCACCAGATGCAGGATCGGGGCGACCACCAGGCGGTACCCGGAAAAATCGGCGGCGACCGGCAGCACGTCGGCCCGGATGCCGAGCGCGAGGAACGCCGAGTACCAGTCGAGCGCCTCCTGCTTGTAGCGCAGCCGCGACGTCGGATGGGAGTCCTGCTCGCAGGCCCACCACGACTCCCAGTCGAACAGGATCGCCGCCGGTGCCGGGGTGCGCCCGGTGCCGGCGACACCGGCCAGGTCGGACAGCGTACGGCCGAGCGCGGCGACCGAGCGGAACAGGTCGCTGTCGGCCCCGGCATGCGGCAGCATCGCCGAGTGGTACTTCTCCGCACCGGCCGCCGACTGGCGCCACTGGAAGAAGCAGACCGCGTCGGCGCCGTGCGCCACATGGGTCAACGAGTCCCGGGCCAGCTCACCGGCGCGTTTGGGCAGGTTGACCGGCTGCCAGTTGACGGCACTGGTGGAGTGCTCCATCAGGAACCAGGGCCGTCCGCCGGCCAGGTTGCCGGTCAGGTTCGCCGAGAAGGACAGTTCGTCGAGGGCCTGCGGTCCCGGGTGCACGTAGTGGTCATTGGCGACGAAATCGACCTCACTCGCCCAGTCGGCGTAGTTCATCCCGGACGACTCCCCCATCACCATGAAGTTGGTGGTGACCGGCACGCCCGGGGTGACCTCGCGCAGGATGTCGCGTTCGGCGCGCAGGTGCGCGCGCAGCGCGTCGGAGGAGAACCGTTTGAAGTCCAGCTGCTGGGTCGGATTCGGGTAGGAGGCGGCCTGTCGGGGCGGCAGGATCTGGGCGAAGTCGGTGTAGCGCTGCGACCAGAACGCCGTGCCCCAGGCGTGGTTGAGCGTGTCGATGTCGCCGTAGCGGTCCCGCAGCCAGGTCCGGAACGCGGCGGCGGCGTCGTCGGAGAAGTCGTAGACGTTGTGGCAGCCGAGCTCGTTGGAGACGTGCCAGGCAGCCAACGCCGGATGGTCACGGTAGCGCTCGGCGATCGCCCGGACCAGGCGCAACGCGTACGCCCGGAAGATCGGTGAGGTGGGCCGCCAGTGTTGCCGGGCACCCGGCCAGACGGTGGCGCCGTGCCGGTCGACCGGCAGGATCTGCGGGTGGGCGGCGGTCAGCCACGGCGGCGGCGAAGCGGTCGCGGTGGCCAGGTCGACGGCGATGCCGTTGGCGTGCAGCAGGTCCATGATGTCGTCGAGCCAGGCGAAGTCGAACTCGTCCGGGCCGGGCTGCAGCCGGGCCCAGGAGAAGATGGCCAGCGAGACGATGTTCACCCCGGCGGCGCGCATGGCCGCCACATCGTCGTCCCAGACCGACCGGGGCCACTGTTCGGGGTTGTAGTCGGCACCGTAGCCGATCCGGGGGCCGCCGTTGCCCGGCCAGCGCAGCCAGCGGTAGTCGACGCCGAATGCCACGTACTTCTCCTCGATGGTCGGGGTGGTAGCGCCACGGGCCCGGCACCGCCGTCGCGGCGGTGCCGGGCCGGGTGGATCAGCTGACGGTGAAGCCCTGG
Organism: Micromonospora sp. LOL_013; assembly: GCF_048060315.1. Taxonomy (NCBI): domain Bacteria; kingdom Bacillati; phylum Actinomycetota; class Actinomycetes; order Micromonosporales; family Micromonosporaceae; genus Micromonospora; species Micromonospora sp. LOL_013. Next base: position 110,247 of record NZ_JBHMIQ010000002.1, on the reverse strand, counting down.
TCGGTGCCGTAGCTGACGCAGGTGTCCCGCCAGGCGTCGAGCGCCTCGGTCAGCGGGGTGTCCGACACGTACGCCTGCCCGACGGTGTCGTTGAACACGCTGTTGGCGTACACCTGGAACGGCAGGTAGGACCAGCCGTCGACGACGCCGCCGGCCGACTGGGCGAAGATCTCGTTGGCCCGCTGCCCGCCGAAGTACGCGAACTCGGTGCCGAGGAACTCCGGCGACCGCAGCTGAGCGGTGGTGGCCGGGAAGGCGCCGCCGTCGACGCGGATCTGCACCCCGTCGCCGGCGTTGGCGTACTCGATGAACCCGTACGCGAGGGCCTTGTTCGCCGCCGCCGACGGCACGGCCAGCGAGCTGCCGCCGTTCTCGGCGCTGGCGGTGCCGCCGGCCTCCCACTGCGGCAGCGGGGCGACCCGCCACTTCCCCGCGCCGTCGGCGACGCCGGAGATCAGGTTGGCCGGCATCCAGGCGCCGGTGGCGAGGCTGGCGATGGTCCCGTCGGCCAGCCCCTGGTACCACTGGTCGCTCCACGAGCTGACCGGGGCGAGCAGGTCCTCACTGATCAGCTGCTGCCAGGTGTCGGCGAACCGGGACGAGCCGTCGTCGGTGAAGTCGATGCGCACCTCGGTGCCGTCGACCTGGAACGGCTGGCCGCCGGACTGCCAGATCAGGCTGGTGGTGAAGCCGGCGTCGCCGACGTCGTTGGTGATGTACACCTGCGGGTCGGCCCGGTGCAGTTCGCGGGCGGCGTCGACGTACTCCGCCCAGGTGGCCGGCACGTCGATGCCGTGCTCGTCGAAGACCTCCTGGTTGTAGAACAGCGCCATCGGGCCGGAGTCCATCGGCAAACCGTGGACGCCGCCGCCGGTGTTCACCGACGACCAGGGTCCGGGGGTAAAGGTGCCGGCCAGGTCGCCGGCCCCGTAGTCGGTGAGGTCGGTGACCGACCCGGCGAGGGCGAACTGCGGCAGCGCGTAGTACTCGATCTGGGCGACGTCGGGCAGCCCGTCGCCGGCGGCGATCGCGTTCTGCAGGGCGGTGTACTGGTCGTCGCCGGTGCCGGCGTTGACCAGTTCCACCGTGACGTTCGGGTAGGCGGCCTGGAATCCGGTGACGACCTCGGCGAGGGTCGGTTCCCAGGCCCAGACGGTCAACTCGCCGCCGGCCTCCAGAGCGGCCCGCACGTCGGCGGCGGAGACCTGCTCGTCACCGGCGGAGTCGGTCGGGTCGTCGCCGGAGCCGCAGCCGGCCAGCGCCAGGGTGGCCGCTGCGGCGACCGCGACCGCCCGCACAGTGGTGCCGTTCATGGGGTGTCCCTTCGGTGATGGGTGGTCACTCCTTGACGCCGCCGGCGGCCAGCCCCGACTGCCAGTAGCGCTGCAGGAGCAGGAAGGCCGCCAGCAGCGGCAGGATGGTCAGCAGCGACCCGGTGATGACCAGGTGGAACACCGGCTGGCCGCCGGCGGTGGCGGCCTGGGCGTTCCAGGCGTCCAGGCCGAGGGTCAGCGGATACCAGTCCGGGTCCTTCAGCATGATCAGCGGCAGGAAGTAGTTGTTCCAGGTGGCGACCATGCTGAACAGCAGCACCGTGACGATGCCGGGTGCCAGCAGCGGCAGGCAGATCTGGAACAGGGTGCGCAGCTCGCTCGCCCCGTCACACCGCGCCGCCTCCAGCAGTTCGTCGGGGATCGCCTCGGCGGCGAAGACCCACATCAGATAGAGCCCGAACGGTGTGATCAGCGACGGGATGATCACCGCCCACGGGGTGTTGGTCAGGCCGAGGCGGCTGAACATCAAAAAGGTCGGCACGGCCAGCGCGGTGCCGGGCACGGCAACCGCGCCGATAACGATCGCGAAGACCGCCCGGCGGCCGACGAAGTCGAACTTGGCCAGGCCGTACCCACCGAGGGTCGCGAGCAGGGTGGCGCCGCCGGCACCGGCGAGCACGTACAACAGGGTGTTGGCCAGCCAGCGGAGGAAGATCCCGTCGTCGTAGCGCAACGTCTCGACGACGTTGTCCCACAGCGCGAAGTCGTCGGCGAACCACAGCCCGAACGAGGAGAACAGACCCGGCTGCGACTTGGTGGCGTTGACCAGCAGCCAGAGCAGCGGGACGAGGCTGTAGACGAGGACGATCCCGGTCAGCGCGGTCAGGGTCAGACTGCGGCCGGGCCGACGCACCCGAGTGAGGCCGGGCGTCATCGACCGTCCTCCCGGATGCCGCGCAACTGGACGAGGTACGCGATCGCCATGGTCACCAGGCCCATCACGATGGCGACGGTGGCCGAGTAGTTGTACTGCTGCCCCGAGAACGACAGCGAGTACGCGTACAGGTTGGGGGTGAAGTAGGTAGTGATGGCGTTGGGTGCCAGGTGCTGCAGGATGCTCGGTTCGTTGAACAGCTGGAAGCTGCCGATGATGGAGAAGATGGTGGCGATGACCAGCGCCCCCCGGATGGCCGGCAGTTTGATGGCGCGGATGACCCGCAGCTGACCGGCACCGTCGACCTCGGCCGCCTCGTACAGCGATGTCGGCACCACGCGCAGCGCCGAATAGAAGATGACCATGTTGTAGCCGACGAACTCCCAGGTGACGATGTTGCCGATGGACAGCAGCACCAGGTCGGGGCGCAGCGGGTCGGGCAGCGTCACGCCGAGCGTGTCGTTGATGTTGCCGACCAGCCCGAACCGGGTGCCGTACATGAAGCCCCACATCAGGGTGGCGACGACGGCCGGGACCGCGTACGGCAGGAAGATCGCGACCCGGAAGAAGCTCCTGCCGTACAGCCGACCGCTGTCGATGGCCAGCGCCACCAGCAGTGCGAGGAACAGCATGATCGGCACCTGGACGGCGAGGAAGACGGCCACCCGGCCGAGCGCCGACCAGAACTGGGGGTCGGTCAGCGCCCGCTGGTAGTTGTCCAGCCCGACGAAGGAGTTGCCGCCGATCAGTTGCCGTCGGTAGAGGCTGAGGTGGATCGCGTAGCCGATCGGTGCGATGAAGACGAGCGCGAAGACCAGCATGAACGGCGCGACGAACTGCCAGCCGGCCAGCGAGCGCCGGCGCGGCAGCCAGCGGGGTCGCGCCGGCGGAATGGTCATCACGCCCAACCTTCGGTTGCTGAGGGGCCGAGGAGCCGAGGGACCGATGTTTGCGCAAACATCGACCTTAGCCAGGTGATGTTAGCGCAAACATCGGGGTCCGATGTTTGCACCAGCCCGACGCCGCGTCAACCCCGTCGCGCGTCACCGGCACGCCGGCCGGACCGACCAATTCAGCCGGTTCAGCCGACTCGTCCGGATCACCGAGATGCTGGTACGCGTACCCCAGGCTGTGCCAGGTGGTTGCCTGCCCGGGTCCGTCCCCGAACTCCCGCAGCAGGCGCAACGCCCGACCGCACCAGTCCAGCGTCTCGGCGTACTCGCCGAGCTGGGCGTGCTGCCAGCCGACCACGTTGAGCGCCTTGCCCTCCCCCCGTCGGTCACCGGCCGCCGCGTAGAACTCGTACGCCGTCCGCCCGTGCGCCAACGCCTCGCGATGACGTTCCTGCCGCTCCCGCAGCAACGACAGGCTCAACTGCAAGGCGGACCGCTGCAGGACGGTCAACGCCGACCAGTGCCCGCGTCGGTCCAGATAGGTGTACGTCACCTGAGTGAGATGCAGCGCTTCAGACCTCAGCCCGGCGGCGACGGCCGCGTCGAACACCGCTTCCAGCACGATGTGCTCGGCGGCGAACCAGGTCAGCGCCGCCTGGCTGTCCGTCGGCAGCTCGGCGACGACACCGGGGCAAGCCGGAACGGGCACCGTCGGCGCCGGGGCCGACACGGTAGGACCGGGGTGAGTACCGAGCAGCCGGAACAGCTGCGCCGCCGACGGACTCAGCGCCTGGTAGGACCAGGAGAAGACGGCGCGCCCCGAGCTGCGGGTCGTCCGGTGCCAGCGCGTCGAGGCGGTGCCGGGCGACCCGCAGCTCGGTGGCGAGCGCCGCCAACGGCATCTGCGGTGCGATGACGGCACGCGCCGCGACCACCGCCAACGCCAACGGCAGACCGGCGCACCGGGCGACGATCTCGTCCACCGCCATCGGCTCGGCGGCGCACCGCCGCTGGCCGACCCGCCGCCGCAGCAGTTCCGCCGCATCCGACGGGTGCAGCAGGTCGAGGGTCAACGGCTGGGCGCCGTGCGCGGCGACCAGCCCGGTGAGCTGGTTCCGGCTGGTCATCACCACCAGGCACTGCGGCGAGCTGGGCAGCAGCAGCCGCACGTGAGCGCTGTCGCGGGCATTGTCCAGCACGATCAACAGCCGACGACCGGCCAACGTGGTGCGGTACAGGGCGGCCTGAGCGTCCGGGTCGAAACCGCGCAGGTTCAGGTAGAGCTGTCCATCGGGGAACCGGTCGGCGACCTGGTGCGCCCACTGCACGACGAGGGTCGTCTTGCCGACCCCGGCGGTGCCGCCGACCGCCACGATCCGGACCGTACCGGCCGGGGTGATCTGCCGCGCCGGGTCGGTGACCGGCGCGAGCCGGGCCAGCTGCGCCAACTCGGTACGGCGGCCGCTGAAGTGCCCGAGCGCCGGTGGCAACTGCCGGGGCACCGCCCGGACGACCAGCTCGACGGGCCCGACCGCCGGGTCCGTCGGCACGGCGACGCGACGCTGCTCGTCGACCCGGTCCCGGGCGCTGGCCAGCGCACCACGCTCGACCGCACTGGCACCGAGCACCGCGACCAGCACGTCGAACCGGTCCGTCGGCGGCAGCGTCTTCCCGGTGAGATACTCCGCCACCGCCGTGTGCGACCAGCCGGCGCGGGTAGCCAGCACCCGGTAGGACAGCACCCGCTGACCCTCGCGGCGGGCGTGCCGCCGCCGCAGCGCCCGCAGCAACGCGGCAAGGTCATCCACTGTCCGCACCCCGGCGGCGTCGCGCACCAGCCGGTCCGGCGGCCGCGTGTCCACTCCGTGCACCATCGCGACTCTCACGACCTTCACCGGTCAGCCGTCACTGTGGCGACCCGCCGTGCGGCGACCCGCTCCACAGCGGATGTTAGTCGATGTACGCCGATGTACGGAGATGATCGTGATCACCATCCCGCCACCGGTCGGCACCGCACCCTGGACGCGTACCGATCCACGGCGGACAGAGAGGATACCGACCCATGTACTGGTCCACGCGGGTACGCGGGTGGCGAAGGCGCACTACGGTCAGGCGGCGGGTGACCGGACGGGGCCCCGGTCACCCGCGTGTTCGTTCCCGGCGTACCGCCCACCACAGGGTCCACCGGCCGGCAGACTGGCCTGGTGAACGACGAGCAGACCGCTGAACGCCGGTCGCCACGTTGGCGGACCTGGGCGCCGCTGGCGGCGCTGACCGCCGTGGTGCTGGCCGGCGGCGTGCTGCGGCTCGCCGGTGCCGGCCCGGTCGCCGACGGGGTGTGGGCGGCCGCCACGTTCGCCGCGCTGCTGCCGGCGCTGCGCTGGATGGGTCAGTCGCTGCGACGGCGACGGATCGGCGTCGACGTCATCGCCGTACTCGCCCTGGTCGGCGCGCTACTGGCCGCCGAGTACCTGGCCGGCGCGGTGGTGGCGCTGATGTTGGCCAGCGGGCACACCCTGGAGACGTACGCGCAGCGACGGGCCAGCCGGGACCTGCAGGCGCTGGTGGCGCACGCACCGCGTACCGCCCGGCGGCGGGCCGCAGACGGCACCGTCGCCGCCGTCGACGTGGGTGAGGTCGTCGCCGGGGACCGGCTGGTTGTCGGCCCCGGCGACGTGGTCCCGGTCGACGGCGTCGTCGAGGAGCCGGCCACCCTCGACGAGTCGGTGGTGACCGGCGAGTCGCGGCCGGTGGAGCGGGCCGCCGGGGAGCGCGTCGCCAGCGGAGTGGTCAACGCCGGGGTCGCGTTCGGGTTGCGGGCCGTCGAGACCGCGCAGGGCAGCACGTACGCCGGGATCGTCCGGCTGGCCACCGAGGCCGGTGCCGGCAAGGCGCCGACGGTACGGCTCGCCGACCGGTACGCCGCCGCGTTCGTCCCGTTCACCCTGGTGCTGGCCGGTGCCGGCTGGCTCGTCTCCGGTGAGTTCGTCCGGGCGGTCGCCGTGCTCGTCGTCGCCACCCCCTGCCCGCTGCTGCTGGCCACCCCGATCGCGATCGTCGCCGGGCTGTCCCGGGCGGCCCGCCGCGGCGTGCTGGTCCGCGACGGCGGCGCGCTGGAGCAGCTCGGCCGCGCCCGTACCCTGCTGGTCGACAAGACCGGGACGTTGACCACCGGCCGGCCGGAGACTACCGACGTGGTCACCGGCGACGGGGCCGACCCGGCCGACCTGCTGCGGCTGGCCGCCTCGGTGGAACAGCTCTCCCCGCACGTGCTGGCCGGTGCGGTGGTACGGGCCGCCGGCAACCGGGGCCTGCGGCTGACCGCCCCGGCCGAGGTGACCGAGGATCCCGGCCGGGGCGTCCACGGCCGGGTCGACGGCCGTACGGTGCGGGTCGGCCAGCCGGACGGGCCGCTGCCGGACTGGGCGGTCCGGGTCCGGGACCGGGCCGAGGCCGACGGGCTGTCGGCGGTGTGGGTCGGCGTGGACGGCGTACCCGCCGGGGCGATCCTGCTGCGCGACCCGGTGCGGCCCGACGCCGCCGGCACGGTGCGGCGGCTGCGGCAAGCCGGGTTCACCCGGCTGGTCATGCTGACCGGCGACCGGCGGGAGGTGGCCGAGCGGGTCGCCGCGCAGGTCGAGGTGGACGACATCGTGGCGCGCTGCCCGCCGCAGGAGAAGACCGCCCGGGTACGCGACGAGTCGGCCCGCGCGGTGACGGTGATGGTCGGCGACGGGGTGAACGACGCCCCGGCGTTGGCCGCCGCTGACGTTGGCGTGGCGGTCGGCGGCACCGGGACCAGCGCCGCGGCCGGGGCCGCCGACGCGGTGCTCACCGGTGACCGGCTGGACCGGCTCGCCGACGCGGTCGACATCGCCCACCGGTCCCGGCGGATCGCGGTGCAGAGCGCCTCGGTCGGCATGGGCCTGGCGGTGGTGGCGATGGCGGTCGCCGCGTTCGGCCTGCTGCCGCCGGTGGCCGGCGCGTTCACTCAGGAGGGCATCGACGTCGCGGTGATCCTCAACGCGCTGCGCGCGCTGCGCCCCGGCCGCCGACCCGCCACGTCGTCACCCGGCATGCCATGACCCTGGTTCAGGCCGCCGACAGGTCCGACAGCGCCGTCATGTGCGGCACCTCGCCACGGTGTTGCCGAGCCTGCAGCACCAGGTTGGCCACGACGAGCGACGGGTCGACCTGCGGCAACTCGCCACGCTCGGCCTGGCACCGAACACCTTCCTGGGCGTCGTCGCCCCGGACCGGTGCTCACCGCTGCCGCCGGCAGAGTAGGCGCAGCCCGTCCCGCTGCACGAAGATCTCCCGCCGTTCGACGGCTGTACCGTCGCGGCCCAGCACGTAGCCGGTGAGCCACACCCAGTCGGCGTAGGTCCAGCGCTTGTCGACGACGGTGACCCGGAAGCGGAAGCCCCGGTCACCGGCGAACTGGACGCTGGCGGCGGCCCCGATCGCCAGCACGTCACCCGGCTCAGGCGCCGGGGTCGATGTCGAGTTCACCGACATACGGCAGCCGGGCCTGATCGTTCTGCCAGTCCCGCAACGCCTGCTTGAGCAGGGACAACTCTTCGACGAGTTGGGCGATACTCTGGTCGCGGCGACGCAGCTCGACGGCGACCTGGGCGACGTACGCCGCGACGTGCCGTGGGTCGAGGCCACGCCAGCGGGTGCGGAACCGCACCCGGGCGACCTGCTCGGCGGTCAGTGGCACCGGCGCGACGTCCCCCTCGTACGTCTCGCCGTTGACGCTGACCGCCGGCGGCCGGTGCCGGCCGGATGAGCTCGCGGATGCCCTGGTCACAGCGCTTCTCCCTCCGGCGGCGGCGGTCCGGGCCAGGTCGACCGCCCGCACCAGGGACACCATCTGACTTTCACCTTGAAGGCGAACAGTCCGGCCAGGAACCCCAGCAGGACCGCGCCGACCAACGCACCGACTTCCACGAGGACCTACCCCCTCTTCAGGTCGGGACGCCGGCCGGCCTCCTTGCCGCGACGCCGGCCGGCGCCCAGGTGGACGGGGATGTGCGAGGCGACGAGGCGGTACGCCGACTTCGGGTCTGCCGGCCCGGCTCTCGCAACCAGAGGCAGATTGACATCTCTGTCGTACGGCTACAAGACTTCAGTGTAAGTTTTCTCCAGACGGCCGACTGGATGGAGTCAGGTCTTGAAAGTTGCGGTAATCAAGGGAAGACTGCCTACCGGCAGGTCCGAAAAGGATCCGGAGGAGGTCTACATGTCACGAGCAAGCGGACCCACGATCGCCCGATGGCAGCTCGGCAGGCAGCTCAAGGCCGCCCGCGAGGCGGCCGGCATCACCCAGATCGCCATCGCCGAGGTGCTCGCCTGCAGCGAGTCGAAGATCTACAAGATCGAGGCCGGTGACGTCGGCGTCGGCCGTGGCGACCTGATCGTCATGCTCGACCGCTACGGTGTCACCGACGAAGATCGCCGCACCACCATCTTCGACCTGCAGAAGCAGGGCAAGCAGCGCGGCTGGTGGTCCAAGTACGGCACCATCCCGATGAACTACAGCATGTACGTCGGTCTCGAAGGCGCCGCCCGCGAGGTGCGCAACTTCGAGCTGGCCATCGTCCCCGGCCTGCTCCAGACCGAGGAGTACGCCCGAGCCGTCGTCGAAGCTGCCTGGCCGGACGATCTCGGCGAGGTGAATCGGCGGGTCGAGCTACGAATGGCGCGACAGGATCGCCTCACCGAGGACCCACCACTGAAGTTCTGGGCCATCGTGGACGAGGCTGCGCTACACCGACGTACGGGTGGCGACGCGGTGATGCGCCGCCAGCTCGACCACCTGACCGAAGTGAGCACCCGGCCGAACGTCATGCTGCAGGTGCTGCCGTTCAGCGAAGGCCATCATCCCGGCACCACCGGATCGTTCTCGATCCTGGACTTCGACGAGGACGTGCACAGCCCTGTCGCGTACGTGATCAGCCCAGCTGGAGACGTGTATCTGGAACGTCCCGAGGACATGAATCGGGTTACGCTTACCTACACCCACCTGCAGACGGCGGCGCTCAGCCCAGGCAAGTCCCGGGACCTGATCGCCGCGATCGCCAAGGACTTGGCGTAGACCAGAAGGAGGGGCGCGATGGACCTCACCCGCGCCGTGTGGATCAAGAGCAGCCGCAGCGACTCGAACAGCCAGTGCGTCGAGGTCGCCCGCAACCTGCCGGGAGTCGTCGCCACCCGCGACAGCAAGGACCCGACCGGCCCGGCGCTGACCTTCGCCCCCTCCGCCTGGACCGCCTTCACCACCGCGCTCAAGTCGTCCCAGCTCTCCGCGTAACCGCCAGCGGCGTGGATGTCTTTCACCACGTCGCTGGCGAAGTTGCGAACCAGAGGTAGCGGAACAGTGACCGCGTTGCGACTGCGTTGCGGTCACGCCAGCTGTTTCGACAGCAAGTTGACCGCCATCGCCCGCGAGCACGCCTCATGACCGCTGAACTCGCCGCCGTCATCGGCCGCGCCCGGTTCCTGCTGCTCGACTTCGACGGACCCGTCTGCAAGGTCTTCGCCAACCACCCCGCGCCCCAGGTCGCCGCCACCCTGCGCCGGCTGCTCGTCGACCAGGGCGTCACCGTCCCGCCCAACCTGCTCGATGAACCCGACCCGCTCGCCGTGCTGCGCTGGAGCGCCACCCTTGACCGGCCAACCATCGTGCGCCAAGTCGACGACGCCCTGCGCGCTGCCGAGTTGGACGCCGTCGCCGTGGCCGAACCCACCCCGTACGCCCAGGAAGTCATCGTGGCCGCCCATCGCGCCCGACGCGGCATCGCGATCGTCTCCAACAACAGCGCCGACGCCGTCAACCGGTACCTGATCGCGCGACAGCTGGACGTCTACATCCACCCCGTCATCGGCCGCCCGTACGCCGACCCCGCCGGCATGAAACCGAACCCGGCACCGGTGCTCGCCGCCATCGGTGAACTGCACGCCCACCCCGAGGAATGCGTACTCATCGGCGACTCACCCACCGACATCGAAGCTGCCCGGGCCGCCGGGGTACCCACGATCGGCTACGCCAACAAACCCCGCAAATACCACAGCCTCAGCGGATCAGACGCCATCATCGGCAGCATGGCCGAAGTCGTCGCCGCCCTCACCGACCGCCGGGTGCAAGGCGGTAGACCCGCGAGTCACGGAGACTGAAGCCGAGTCGTTCGTAGAGCCGGTTCGCGGCAGCACGAGACGGGCGCGACGTCAGGTCAACGGTCCGAGCGCCAGCCTCCCGAGCCAGCCTGACGGCCTCCTGAGTCAGCGCCGCGCCGACCCCGAGACCGCGCGCCACCTCGTCGACCACCACATCCTCGATCCACGCCCGTCTACCGGTCGGGATCGGAAACATCACCAGGGTCAGCGCGCCGACGATCTCGCCCTCGCGGCGAGCGATGAGCAAAGTACTTGCGTCCGACGCCACCAGCTCGTCCAGCGCCGTCAGGTCGAGCGGCTGGGCGGAACGGGACAGCTGTGGAAGGAGCCGTCCGAACGCTTTCACGACCTCGTCGGTGGCGACTCGGACGGCTTCGATCTCGACGCTCATGCTCGCGACTCTATCCACCGGATGCCCCACGCGAGGCGGCCCAGCGAGTTCGGTAAGTCAGCCAGGGTCACCACACTCTGATGACACCCTCGGGTTCGGCAGCGGGCGTGCCGGCCTACGCCGTCGTTGCCGACCGCCTCCTCATCGGGTAATTGGCTCGCCTCGTCGGCGGGAATGCCGGTGCAATCACTGCCATGCGCATCACCTCGGAGACCGTCGATGACGGCATCCGCGAGCAGCTCTTCAGCGTCGGAGACATCCCCGGGGTTCTCTGGACGCCCGCCGAGGGCTCCGGTCCCCGTCCGCTGGTCTTGATCGGGCACGGCGGCGGCCAGCACAAAAAGGGCTGGGAGGTCGTCTCCCGAGCCTTCCCCTACGTCACCTCCGGTGGCTTCGCGGTCGCCGCGATCGACGCGCCCGGTACTGGCGACAGGCCGGAGCACCCGGAAATCCGACGGCTTGTCGCGCTCATCGAGGAACGGGAGGCTGCGGGCGAGCCCTTCGGCCCGGCGTGGCCCGCCCTGAACGACACCGTGGCGGCGCAGCTCATACCCGACTGGCGGACCACGCTGGACGCGCTGCAGAACCTGGACTCCGTCGGCGACAGCCAGCCCGTCGGGTACTACGGCCTGTCCCAGGCCGGTGAGACGGGTATCCGCCTGGTCGCGGCCGAGCCTCGGATCACGGCTGCGGTCCTCGGCCTCGTTGGAAGCGAGTGGCTCACCGGCATCGCAGCGCGGATCACGATCCCGGTCGAGTTCCTGCTGCAGTGGGACGACGAAGGCAATCCACGGGACTCCGTCCTGAAGCTCTTCGACGCACTTGGCTCCGCAGAAAAGACGCTGCACGCCAACCCTGGCAGCCACTTCCGAGTCCCGTCGTTCGAAATCGAGAGCTCGATCCGGTTCTTCGCCCGGCACCTGGGTAGCTCTGGCACCGCAAGCAGTTCCTGACACCACCGAGCGATCACCGATCTGACTCTGCGCGCCCTACGGCCCCCCTACCCGATTGCCGCCCTCAAGGTAGGCAGTCCCGCTGTCCGTCGCCGCTTCCAGCGCGGCGGCGGCCCGCCGAGCCAGCAGCGGCGAGAGCCGCTGCTGCGCCTGCGGCAGGGTCGACCACGCCCAGTTCCGCAACTCCTGCGGCGGAAGCCGGATCGCGTCGGTCTGCGACGCCTCCAGGACGCCGCCGTCGTACACGAACATCACTCCTTCGGTACGGCCGGGGCGAGGCGGCACCCAGTCGACCACCAGCAGCCGGCCGGGAGTGACCGCCAGGCCAAGTTCTTCGGCCAGCTCACGGACCGCCGCGTCGTACGGCGACTCGTCGGCCTCCACCACGCCACCTGGCAGCTCCCAGTAGTCCTTGTACGTCGGCTCGACAAGCAGGATTCGTCCGTCATGGTCGCGCAGCAGCACAGCCGAGCCCATCCGCTTTCGCGGCAATGTCGCGGTGTAATCGTCAGACGGGGAGCTCACCACCGGAGGCTAACCGCCCGAATGTCCGGCTCGCGGCGTCTTCTGCCAGTCAGGACTCGTGGCGGCGGGCCGCCTGTGCCGATCAGGATTTGAGAAGCACCAGCCGTCGCAGCACGGCTAGCGTGACCCTCGGTCACACCCGACAACGACCAGGAGCGACACGACGGGCAAGGCAGACACGGAGGGTTTCTCCGAGGGCGAGCGCACCGCCATGAAGAAACGCGCCGCAGAGCTCAGGAGGGAGACAACCCGCAGTCGTGGTGGCAAGGCAGCCGCCGAGGAACTCGACGTGCTGTCAAAGATCGCCCAAATGGAACCGTCGGACCGCGCACTGGCCGAACGCATCCACGCCATCGTCACCACCAACGCCCCCGAACTGTCCCCGAAGCTCTGGTACGGCCAGCCGGCGTACGCGAGGAAGGGCAAGGTCTTGTGCTTCTTCCGCTGCGGCCAACCTCGCCGACGACAGCGGCCTGTGGCCGACGTCCTTCGCCGTCGCCCAGCTCAGCGAGCAGGCCGCAGAGACCATCGCCGCCCTCGTCAAGAAGGCCGTGAGCTGACCTGCGGGTACGGCTTCGACCGACAGGTGAGCGCCGATAGCGGGGTGAGGTTACGGTACGCTCGCTGCGCCGTGCATGACTGCTGCCCGAGGAGGTGAGTCCGATCAACGCTGTGACAGGTCGGGACTCCCTCCCCCGCATGGTCTAGGGAGCGCCCGCACAAGGCACTCTCGAAAGGCGCGTACGCGCATGCACAACATCCAGGAAGAACACTTCGCCATCGACGGCGTACCCGCTGTGCTCTGGACCTCAGCCGGCAGCGGCACCGACCGACCGCCGCTGATCGTCATCGGCCACGGCGGCGGCCAGCACAAGACCGCTCCCGGCGTCCTGCACCGGGCCCATTGCTTCGTGTCCAGCGGCTTCACCGCCGTCTGCGTCGACGTGCCGAACCACGGCGAGCGGCCGACCGACGAGCGCTACCAGGACATCGTCACCGAGATTCAGACCGCTGCCAGCTCCGGCGGCGACCTGGCCGCGCTGCTCGGCGACTTCCATGCCCTGGTCGCCCGGCAGACCGTCCCGGAGTGGCGGGCCGTCCTCGACCACCTCGGCGCCGGGCCGGTCGGCTACTGGGGAGTCTCGTTGGGCTGCGGGCTCGGCGTACCGTTCGTCGCCGCCGAGCCGCGAGTCCGCGCGGCGGTCCTCGGCCTGGGTGGAGCCAGCGCCGCAGCCACGCTGGACGCTGCGGCACGGATCGCCGTGCCGGTCGAGTTCCTGATCCAGTGGGACGACGAACGGGTCCCCCGCGAGCAGAGCCTGTCCCTGTTCGACGGGTTCGGCTCGACCGAGAAGACGCTGCACGCCAACCCGGGCCGGCACGCCGACCGGCTCCCGGAACACGAACTGGACAGCACGGTACGGTTCTTCATCCGCCACCTCATGCCGCCCTGACCAGCACTGATCGAAGCTGGCATCCGTCCGGATCGGCTCGACCTCAGCAGACCCGGTTGCCGTTCTCGAGACGGCGGGTCCGGCATGCTTGCGCGAGCGCGGCACTCGATCAGCTGCTGCCCCGTACGGCTCCTGACGCAACGCGGACGAACAATCCGTGACCGGCGGAGCGCTGCTGGGCCAGGGCCTCGGGCCAAGGCACCTGGCCCAGCGGCACCTTACGGGCTGGAACAGGTCAGAGACGGCGAGGACGGTGAGCCGGAGCCGAGGAACCCGAAGGTCGCGGTCCCACCGGCCGGTAGTGTGCCGTTGTAGTCCACATTGCGTACCGTCACGCTGGAGCCGCTGGTGCTGAGGCTTCCGTTCCAGAGCTGGTTGATGTTCTGCCCGCTGCCGAGGGTCCAGCGGACGGTCCAGCCGTTGATCGCCGTGCTTCCTGCTCGTACGACCACCTCGCCCTGGAAGCCGCCGGGCCACGAGCTGACGGTCTGGTAGGAGGCGCTGCAGGCACCAGTGGCCGGTGGCGCGGTGGTAGGTGGTGGCGTGGTGGGCGGCGCCGTCGTCGGCGGCGCGGTCGTCGGTGGTGGCGTAGTGGGCGGCGGCGCCGTCGTCGGCGGCAGCGGCGTCCCGGACAGCCTCGGGCCCGCGCAGGCACTGACGATGCCGGGGACGTCGTTTGCGGCGTCGAGCGAGTAGCTGTACGGCGGGTTCGTGAACGGAGTGACGCCACTACCCTGGGCACCTGTGTGACGCCGACCGCTGGTGTTGTCGTAGACGTTTCCCCGCGCGGTGATGTACGTGGGGTTCGAGTCCTGGAACCGGTGCGGGTCCCGTATGTCCTTGAAGTAGTTGTTCTCCACGAGAACGGAGGCGTACGATCCGGTGCCAATGGCGTACGCGTTCCCGGGGGAATTGTAGTAGCTGTTGTAGACGTGGCCTTTGCCAAACAGCATTCGTGGTCCACGCTGGTCAACCAGATCAGCGAACCAGTTGTGGTGGTAGGTGGCGTTCAGCTTTCCGCTGTCGGTGTCGCCGTGGTTCGAGCCTCCACCCACCAGGCTGGCCAGCCTGTGCGAGTGGGAACTGTTGGTGTACCAGAACTTGACCCAGGACACCGTCATGTAGTCGACGCCTCGGGTTAGGTCCAGCAACCCGTCGCTGGCGTCCCACAGGTTCAGGTGGTCGAACCATAGGTGGTGGGCGTTGCGCGCGGCGATCGTGTCGGCCGGGCTGCTGCCCTGGCCGCCACCCTGCACGTTCAAGTTGCGGATGATGATGTTGCTACCGCCGTTGATGTTGATGCCGCCACGGATCGTCGCGTTCGCGTCTGCGCCGATCAGGGTCTTGTTGCTGCCGACCTCCACGGCCGCCGACCCAGTGCTGATCGTGCCGGAGATCCGCAGGACGCGTGGGGTCGAGTCGTTGGCGTACCGCCGTAGGTCGCTAAGCGATGTGACCGTCTGCGGGGCGGCGTTGCCGCCGCCGGTCGTCGTGGCGACACCGTTCGCCGACACTGACGCCCAGCCGAACAGCCGGTCATCGCAACTTGCCAACATTGATGCCGCTGGCTCGTCGGCCGCAGCCTGAACAGCGGCAGCCGACATGCCGGACACGGCGAGTGCCCCGACAGCGGCGAGGGTGACAGCCACACCAAGCACGGTTGTTGTACCTGGTGAACGTCCTGTTGTGAAAACGCTGGTCCCAACGTTCTTCACGAAGTGCCTCCTGATTTCTCCTGCGGTAGACGCGGCCAGAAGTCAGCGGAATCCGACTCAGATGAGCCCAGTTCCCGGGCTACGCAGACCCGTCAGCAGTGCCCATGCCGTTCGGACGCGCTGGCGATCCCGGCCCTGTGGCACCGAAAGTCAGCCGGAAGCGGTCGACCGCACACCGTTCCGTTAGCGTTGAACACACGGCCGTGAACCGTCGGAACGGCGGCCCGGTCACCGGCCGACGGATGCCCTCAACGAAGCACAGATTTCACAGCGCATAGATATTCGACTATGAACGAGATTAACTGGGGCGGCGTCGAGCGTCAAGCAGCTCCAGCCACTCGGGCAACAGCCCGACCGACCGATCCACCTCTCGGAGCTACCGCCGGTCACCTGACCGCCGCCGGTCGGCGTCTCGGATGGCGTGCCGGACAGCAAGGCGGATGACCCAGTAGAGGACGACGAACCCGACCGCGTAGACGACGAGGGCACCAACGGGGACGGCGAGGGAGCCGATCTGCAGGATGTCGGACACGGCACCGACGATAGAACCTTGGCACGAACGTCGATGCCCGCCCTGTTGACGCAGCCGGCGGTACGCGCGTGGCTGTGAGCTGGGGTGGACGGACGAGTCGACCTGTACGCCGGATTCTGTCCCGTACGCGCCGGTTGCCCGGGTCGCGCAGCGGTGGCGGCCATCCATCTAGGCCTACCGTCGCCGGCAGGCTCCAGCGGCCTACCCGCAGACTCGGGCGGGCAGCCCTCAAACGCCTGCGCAGGTCGACGTCTGGCGACGCCGGCCCTCTTGGCCTTGCTCCGGGTGGGGTTTACCGAGCCATCCCGGTCACCCGGGATGCTGGTGGGCTCTTACCCCACCGTTTCACCCTTACCGGGCGTTTCACCGCCCGGCGGTCTGTTTTCTGTGGCACTGTCCCGCGGGTCGCCCCGGGTTGCCGTTAGCAACCACCCTGCCCTGTGGAGTCCGGACGTTCCTCGGCAGCAGGGGACGTATCCCCCCGCTGACGCGGCCGCCCGGTCGACTCGTCCGTCCGAGGATCAATCGTACGCAGCCCACGATCATTGCCCGCCCGCAGGCCCGGCGGACCACCACGACCAGCCCAACAGTGATCTAGAAGAACCATGGTCGATATACCGGCCTAGTCCTTCTAGATCCAAGGCACGACACACGCCCCACAGCCAGGCGGCTCAGGTCAGCAACTCCACCGGTGGCTGGCCCCGCTCGCCCGGCGGCAGGTGGCCGATGTCGTTGAAGCTCACCAGGGTCGGCGGAGCGTCGCTGCGCCACTGCACGATCGTCAAGCCGCAGTTGAACTGGTTCAGCCCGAGCCACCGCCAGAACGGCGCGTCCAACGTGTGCCTGACGGCCCACCCGATCACGAAGTTGTGCGTCACCACCAGCTCATGCCGGTCGACGTCGCCGACCCACCCCCAGTGGGCCACGGCCGCCCGCAAGTGCATAGCGCCGGGGTCGCGCTCCGGCTTCGGGACCGCGTCAAGGAAGTCGGCGTACCGCTGCGGCACCGCCTGGTTGGCGCGCCCGGGTGCCGGGACCGGCGTCACGTCGGCGGCGAGCCGACACTCGTGCACCGCAACCCCGGGCAGGAGAGCCGCGATCTCCTCGGCGGTCTGCGCGGCCCGCGCTGCCGGACCGTGGTGGACGGCGTCGAATGGCACCGCACGCAACCGCTGACCGAGCCGGCGTGCCTGGCGCCGGCCCAGCTCTGACAGGCCAGGGTCGGGCCCGGTCCCGTCGCTGTTCTGCTCGCCGTGCCGGACCAGATACACCAGCGTTCGCGCCATCCGACCATTATCGTCAAAGGATCGGCCAGCGGGTCAGCGTAGGGCGCGGGCATGCAGCAGTACGCCGATACCGACGCCGAAGGCGACGATGCCGAAGCGCAGTACGGTCGGCGGCAGCTTGCGCACCACCCGCGCGCCGACATAGCCGCCGACGATGGTGGCCGGGGCGACCGTCACCGCCGCGGCCCAGTCGACCGGGCCGAAGATGGCAAACACGGCGGCGGTGGTCACCCCGACCGCCGCCGACAGCAGGTTCTTCAGCGCGACGACGCCGTTGAGCGCCTCGTCGAGCACCAGGGCCAGGCCGGCGACCAGCATCACCCCAAGCGCGGCACCGAAATAGCCGCCGTACGCGGCGCAGAAGAAGGTCATCGCCTGCAGTGACATCTGTTCGCGCCCGGCTGGCAGGTCGCGGGGTTCGCCGACGAGGCGCCGCAGCTGGTTCTGGAAGCCGAGCACCGCCGCCGCGCTGATCACCAGGAACGGCACGATCAGCTCGAAGGCCCGGGGCGGGGTGATCAGCAGCAGGACGCAGCCGAGGACCGCCCCGGCGACGGCGGTCGGGACGAGGCGCCACAGCCCGCGTCGGCGCGGCAGGTCGTCGCGGCTGCCGACGGTGCTGGCCACGTAGCCGGGGCAGACCGCGATCGCGTTGGTGACGTTCGCCGACACCGGCGGCAGGCCGACGGCGATCAACGCCGGGAAGGTGATCAACGAGCCGCCGCCGGCCGCCGCGTTGACGGTGCCGGCCGCCAGCCCGGCCCCGACCAGCAACGCGAACGCGGGAAGATCCATCCTGCGAGGCTAGCGGCGCACCGGCCGCCCGGGTCAGACGGTGGCGATCCCAGCGAGGTCAGGGGGTGGCGATGGCGGCGAGGTGGGCGGTGTCGTTGACGGTACGCACCGCCACGCCGCCGTCCGGCCAGGTGTCGATCACCGAGATGCCGGTCGGGTCGAGGTAGAGCCGGTGCAGCAGCGCGTCCCCGGCACCCAGCGCGTCACGCAGCATGATCTTCAGCGGGGAGACGTGCGAGACCACCACCACGGTCTTTCCCCGGTACGCGGTGAGCAGTTCCCGCACTACCCGGCGGACCCGGCCGGCGACCTGGGCGAACGACTCCCCGCCGGGCGGGGACAGTTCGGTGGAGGCCAGCCAGGCGGTCAACTCGGCCGGCCAGCGTTCCCGTACCTCAGCGAAGGTACGGCCCTCCCATTCGCCGAAGTCGCACTCGATCAGGTCGGCCTCGGCGCGTACCGGCGGGTCGCCGACCTCGGCGGCGATCGACCGTGCCGTGTCGACGCAGCGCGACAGCGGCGAGCAGACGATGACGTCGACCTTGGCCCGGATCACCGCGATCCGGGCGGCGGCGGCGGTGGCCTGCGCCGCGCCCTGCTCGGACAGCGGTACGTCGCCGCGCCCGGAGTAGCGGCTCTGCTTGTTCAGCCCGGTCTCGCCGTGCCGGACCAGGATGAGCCGGGTGGCGGTGGCGGTGGTCGGCGGCTCCCAGGAGGCGGCCGGGGCGTCACCGGCCCCGGCGATGGCGAACATCGACGGCTGGGCCTCGACGACCGATCCGACGGAGGCCGGCGGGGCCGCAGACGCAGCCGACGCGGCAGGTGCCGGCGGAGCCTTGGCGGCCTTGGCCGGTTTGCCGGCGGCCTGGTCCATCGCCTGGTTGGCCAGGGTGTCGGCGCGCTTGTTCTGCTCCCGGGGGATCCAGCTGAACCTGACCAGGTCGAACTCGCGGACCAGTGTGGCGGCCTGCGCGGCGAGTGGCCGCAGCCCCGGATTCTTGATCTGCCACCGGCCGCACATCTGCTCGACGACCAGCTTCGAGTCCATCCGTACGTCGACCGAGGTGGCGCCGATCTCAGCGGCGGCCCGCAGCCCGGCGATCAGCCCCTGGTACTCGGCGACGTTGTTGGTGGCGACGCCGAGCGCCTCGCCCCGTTCGGCGAGCACCGTGCCGGTGTCGGCGTCGAGCACCACCGCCCCGTACCCGGCGGGCCCGGGGTTGCCCCGGGCGCCCCCGTCGGCTTCGACGACGACCTTCAAGGCGGCCGTCACAGGCCCGACTCGGCGGTGCGCACCATGATCCGGCGGCAGTCCTCGCAGCGGAGGACCTCGGCCGGGTCGGCCGCCTTGATCCGGCCCCGTTCGGTGGCGGAGAGTTCGAGTCGGCAGCCGCCGCAGCGGCCGGCGCGCATCAGCGCGGCGGCCAGCCCACCCGAGTTTTCCCGGATCTTGTCGTAGAGGGCGACCAGGTCGGCTGGGAGGTCGCCGGCCAGCGGGGCGCGGGCGGAGGTCTTGAACTGTTCCTCGCTGGCGATCTCGGCGAGGTTGCGTTCCCGGGTCTGCTCGACCTCAGCACGCCGTTGCCGGGTGCTGTCGATGCGTCCGGTGACCTGGTCGAGTGCGGCTTGGGCGGTTTCCCGCTGTTCCATCAGCTCCAGTTCGGCGTCCTCCAGCTCGGTCTGCCGGCGGGTCAGTGACGCGAGTTCGTGCTGCAGCGCCTCCAACTCCCGGGCCGGGCCGGAGCCGGCGGTGAGCCGGGCCTGGTCCTTGTCCTTGCGGGCGCGGACCTGGTCGACGTCGCGTTCCAGTCGGGCGATGTCGCGGTCCAGGTCGTCGACGGCGACCTGGGCGCGGACCCGCTCGTCCTCCAACGCCGACAGTTCCCGCGCCAGGGCGTCCAGCTCAGCGTGCTCGGGCAGGGTCCGTCGCCGGTGGGCGAGTTGGGCGAGCGCGGTGTCGATCGCCTGCAGGTCGAGCAGGCGGCGCTGGGCTTGCGGGTCTGCCTTCACGGATGGGGCTCCTCATGGGTGGATGCGGCGGGCGCGGAACGGGCGGGTGCCGTAGGCGTAGGGCGGGCGGGCGCCGTAGGCGTAGGGCCGGCGGGTGCCGTAGGCGTAGGGCGGGCGGGCGCCGTAGGCGTAGAGCCAGTGGGTGCCACGCGGGAGCGGCCGGCGGACGCTGTGTGCAGCGTCCACGGGTCGGTGTCGAGGTCGGAGACGGTGGCGTCGACCCCGAGTTCGCCGGTGAGGTACGCGGCGAGGTCGTCCAGCCAGGGGCGTTCGGTGGCCCAGTGGGCGGCGTCGAGCAGCGTCGGGCCGCCGCTGGCGATCTGTTCGCTGACCGGGTGGTGGCGCAGGTCGGCGGTCAGAAAGGCGTCGACTCCGGCGGCGGTCGCGGCGGCCAGGTAGGCGTCGCCGGCACCGCCGCAGACCGCCACCGTGGTGACGAGGCGTCCCGGGTCGCCGGCGGCCCGCACCCCCCAGGCGGTGGCCGGCAGCACCTCCGCGGCGTGCCGGGTGAGTGCGGCGAGGGTGAGCGGCTGGCGCAGCGTGCCGATCCGGCCGGCGCCCTGGCCGGCGACGGCGGCGGCAGGGCTGCCGGGTGCCGCCGGCGCCAGGGGCCGCAGGTTGGTCAGGCCGAGCCGGTCGGCGAGTGCGTCGGAGACCCCGGGGCGGGCCACGTCGGCGTTGGTGTGTGCGACGTACAGCGCGACGCCGGCCCGGATCAGGTCGTGGACGATCCGCCCCTTGTACGTGGTGGGGGCGACCGAGGAGACGCCGCGCAGCAGCAGCGGATGGTGAGCGATGATCATGTCGGCTCCGGCGTCGACCGCCTCGGCGACGGTTTCCGGTACGCAGTCGACGACGCACCACACGTGCCGTACCGGGGCATCCGGTTCGCCGAGGACCAGGCCGACGCGGTCCCACTGCTCAGCCCAGGCCGTCGGGTAGCGCCGCTCGACGGCGGCGGTCACGTCGGCGACCCGTACCGGTGATGCTGCAGTTGTGTCCACGGCGGCCCAGCTTACCCATCCACCCGCCGCGCTCCGGACGTTCAGGCGCGGCGGCGTCCGTTCGGCTGTGGGGCGTCGCGCCCCGTCGGTCCGGCGGCGTCCCGGTCAGCCGTCAGTGGTGCCGGCGGACAACTGTTCGTCGAGCGCATCGAGGGTGAGGTGCCAGGGGATCCGGTCGATGATCTGGTCCCCCTCACCGGGCGGCCGCAACGGCAGCACGTCGTCACCGAGCAGCACCCGCACCCCCCAGCCACGCAGCCGTGCGACGCTCGCCTGGAACGCCGGATGCCGGGCGAGCGCGGTGTTGGTGAACGGCAGTGTGACGATCGGCAGGCCTTTGCCCTGTGCTTCGACGACCAGTCCGAGGGCGAGGGTGTCGGTGATCCCGGCGGCCCACTTGTTGATCGTGTTGGCGGTGGCCGGTGCAACGATCATCGCGTCGGCGGGGGGTAGTACGTCCGGGTCGCCGGGGTTCTTGTAGTCGACCCGGACCGGGTGACCGGTCTGTGCGGCCAGCGCCGGCAGGTCGACGAACTTGCGTCCGTCCGGGGTCACCACCACGCAGACCGACCAGCCGCGTTGTCGGGCGAGCGTGACCAGCCTCCCGACGTGGCGGGAGGCTGGGCTGCCGCAAGCGATCACGTAAAGAATCCGGGCACCGGCCGGGGTCACACCCTCACCTCTCCATCGATGGGTACGTGGCTGTTGCGAGGTGACGGGTCACACGCCGACCCCCATCTGTTCGGCGAGTTCGGCGACTGGCGCCGACGGCGTACCCCGGGTACGGCGCAGCACGTCGGACATGACGGCATGGGCCACCGGTCGGCAACGGATCTCCGCCGGGGCGAGCCGGTCGCCCTCCAGCAGCATCTCGGTGGCCTTCTCCAGCTCGCCGAACTGGGCGTAGCCGCGGGCGATGTCGAGCAGGTGGTGCGCCCGCCGTTCGGGCAGCAGGGCGCTGAAGCCCGGATCCTCCATGACCACCCGGTGGGTCTCGACCGCCGCCCGTCCCTCGCCGAGCTCCACGGCGGCCGCAGCCCGGTGCAGTTGCACGTTGGTCGGGCCGAAGCAGGTCCAGTAGTGGTTGCGGTTCTCGCCGAGCGCCCGGGCCGCATCGTCGGCACCGTTGACCAGTTCCCGGACAGTTGCGCTGTCGCCGAGCCGGGCAGCGGCCATCGCACCCTGCAGCAGCAGCAGGCCGTAGACGGACAGCTGCTCCGGGGTGCTGCTGCGGCTGTCCGCCGGGGCGAGTCGGTTGGCGATGTTCACGTTTACCTCGAGGGCTGCACGGGACCGGCCGAGGGCCAGGAGCGCGTTGCCGACCCGGCAGGTCGCCACCCCGGTCAGCAGCCGGTCGCCGGCCCGGTGCGACACCGCGATCGAACGGTCGGCGGCCAGCCAGGCGAGATCGTGCTCACCGAGCTTGCGCAGCGTGGACGAGGCAATCTGGTAGAGCTGGCCGAGCAGACTCGCCGCCTGCTGCGCATCGTCGTCACCGGTGTAGTGGGCGTCGGCGGCCTGCGCGTCACGCAGCAGCCGGGGCAGGGCCCGGGCCAGCACCCCGTACTTGGCGTGCTGGAAGGTCAGCCAGGCGTGGTTGGTCGCCTTGTGCATCTCGGCGAGCGGCGGCAGGCTGTTCGTGGGTCGGAAGAACGTACTGATCGAGTCGTAGCGTTCCAGTGCGGCTCGAATCTCCTCCACCTCCACCTGGTCTATGCAGGTGACGCTCTCCGGCCGCCGCTCCGGGTCCTTGCCGAGCAGCAGTTGCGCGTCGAGCTGTAGCACGTCGGCGATCTCGTGGATTACCGAGAACTTGTCCAGTCGGCGCACCCCCCGTTCGACCTTGTCCACCCAACTCTTGGATTTGCCGAGCCGGTCGGCGAACACCTGTTGGGACATTTTGCGTCGGCCACGCCAGTAGGCGACCCGTCGACCGATGGGTAACTCTTCCACGCTCATGTTCCCCCTCGCGGTGCCGGGCACCTAGGAGCCGGCAAACGTGCTGGTCGATGCGGCATCCCCCCGGACACCGGGACCACTGACCGTGCTCATCGCACAGGCAGTGCGTTAGGTCCATCACAGATGGTCGTAGTTTTCGATGCAACTTGCAAAGGGTTGGCAGTCGAAAGTTCCGGCGTGTCGCCGGGGGCGTACCCGCCCCGGCCACGCCGGATCCGGCTGCCCTGATCCGACCGGCCGGACCCGGCAGTGGTCCGGCCGGCACCCAGATGTCTTGGAGGAATCTCGATCATGCGGTGGACGGTCCAACCGCCTTTCGTCCGCCTGCGGCTACGCCGCGGCGCGCTGCGCTACGCCAGGCACGGCTGGCCGGTGACGCCAGGGGCGTACCTGCACCAGGGGCGCTTCCGGTGCGACCGCCCCGGCTGCCCCACCACAGGCTGTCATCCAGCGTTGCAGCACTGGGAACGGGACGCCAGCGACCAGCGCCACCAGGTCGGCTCGTGGTGGCGCCAGCAGCCGCATACCGTCCTGCTGACCACCGGACAGGCGTTCGACGTACTCGACGTGCCGGCCCGGCTCGGCCTGCGGACGCTGTGCACGCTGCGGCTGCGCGGCGGTGCCGCGGCGCCCGGCCGGGGCCAGCTGCGCGGGCCGGTCGCGGTCACCCCGACCGGGCGGTGGATGTTCCTGGTACGCCCGGGTGACGCGCTGCGCCCGGAGCTGGCCGATTCCCTGGACGTCATCCAGCACGGGCCGGGCTCCTGGATCCCCGCCCCACCGACGGTACTGCCACAGGGGCCGGTCCGCTGGGCGGTCGATCCGGACGAGGTCGGCTGGCGGCTACCTGACTCGTACGCCGTGCAGCGGATCATCGTCGACGCCCGGGAAGCCGCCGCCGCGCCACCACGGCTGCCGCAGCCCCGCAGCGCGCCGGTCGGGCCGCTGCCGGGCACCGTACCGCTCGCTCCGGCGGCCGCGGTGTTCGTCCCCCGGCAGACGTCCACCCTGCGCCGGGCGTTGTGACCTTCCCAGCAGTCACCTGCGGGCGACTCCACCGGCCCGGGTGCTCACCCGGGTAGGCGGATCTTCCCGGCTGCCGCCGGCCCGGGACCTGACGGTCCCGGGCCGGCGGCCGTCCTGTTTGCCGGTTGAGGCGCAAGCTGCAGGACCGGGCTGCGTGAGCGGCGGGCGATTGGGTAATGCCCCGATGGCCGTTCGGTACGCATCGGTTCGGTACGGATCCGGGTTACCGGACCTCGCCACCACGGCACGGCCGTCGGGACGTTCGGAGGGAAGGCACGCCATGCTCAGCAGGGAGGATCAACGCCGGTTCGACCAGATCGCCCGCCATCTGCGGACGACCGATCCGGACTTCGTCGCCCGCCTGGGCGATCAGGCCGCCAACCGGCGGAATCGGGCGGCGATCATCGCCTGTGTGCTGCTCTGGGCGGTGGTGCCGCTGCTCGCCCTGTTCGGCGGCTGGATCGCCGCGTCGATCTGCACGGTGGCGCTCACCGCCGCCGGGCTCCTCGCGCTGCGGGCCCGCCGCTGGTAGCCGCGTCCGCCGTCGGCCGCCCGGCGGGAACAGTCGCCGGCCGGCCGCACCGGCAGCCCGGGTCAGTCGTCGGCCGGCGCGGGTTCGGCGAACCGCCGGTAGGCCCGGCCCAGCACCGTCACCAGGGCCGGTCCGCCGATCGCCGGTGACGGCGCGCCAAGCTGGCGCAGCAGCAGGTCGGCGCGGGCCGGCAGGACCGGCTCACGGTCCGGCAGCGGCACCGGTGCACGCCAGAATCCGGCGTCCGACGTGGCGACGGGTTCGGACAGGCCAGCCAGCGCGGGGCCGGCACCGACCGGGGACCTCACCGGCAGCGCACTGGAGTCGGTGGACGGCGGGGCAGCGTCGGCGGACGACGCACCGCCGTCGCCACGGGCAGACGGCCCGTCGCCGCCACGGGCGAGCCGCAACTGACGCAGTAGGGTGGCCCGGTCCCGCCCCCGCCAATGCAAGATCTGGAACGGGTCGGTGTCGAACTCCTCGGCGAGCAGATAGCAGGTAGCGGCCAGATGCTTGCACGGCACCGCCGTGTCGGGACAGCTGCAGCTCATCGCCAGCTCGTCGACCCCGGCCGGGAACAGGGGTGCCCCGGCGGCGACGAACACCTGCTCCAGCTCCGGCGGCAGGTCACCGGCGAGCAGCCGGGCGCTGTACAGCGCCTGACCGGCCAGGGTGCCTTCGATCCGCCGCCACACCGCATCGCCGTAGCGCCGCAGCCCGATCCGTGCCTGGTACGGCCGGGGCCGGGAACCCTGTACCTGGGCGGTCACCACGCCAGGTGCCACAGTCAGGGCGAGCACCTGCCCGGCTCGGGCGTAGGAGCGGCCCCGGGTCAGCCGGGTGCCGAGCGCGAACGACTCCAGCACGTCGACGAAGCGGCGCGACCACCAGGACTGACCGATCGCGCCCCGGGTGCTGCGGGCCCGCAGCCCGCCGTCGACCCGCCGGGGCCGGCCGAAATCGGCGAACGAGCTCATTCGACCACCGCCCCTGCCTCCAATGTAAACAGATCCCGCAGCTGCGCGGTCGACAGCTCGGTCAGCCACTGCTCACCGCTGCCGACCACGGTCGCGGCGAGGCCACGCTTGTCCGCCACCATCGCCGCGATCTTCTCCTCCACGGTGCCGGCGCAAACGAACTTGCGGACCTGCACCGCCCGCCGCTGGCCGATCCGGAACGCCCGGTCGGTGGCCTGGTCCTCCACCGCCGGGTTCCACCACCGGTCCACATGCACGACATGGTTGGCGGCGGTCAGGGTCAGCCCGGTGCCGCCGGCCTTCAACGACAGAACGAACAGCGGCGGACCGGCCCGCCCGTCGCCGTCGGCGTCGCCGCCGGCCTGGAACCGGGCCACCAGGTCGTCGCGGTCCGCCTTGCCCAGGCCGCCGTGCAGGAACAGCACCTCCCGACCGGTGTACGACGACAGGTACCCGCGCAGCATCGCGCCGAACTCGGCGTACTGGGTGAACAGCAGCGCCTTCTCCCCCGCCGCCAACACTTCGTCGAGGATCCCGGTGAGCCGGGCCAGTTTGCCGGAGCGTCCGGCCAGGTGCGAGCCATCGCGCAGGAACTGCGCCGGGTGGTTGCAGATCTGCTTGAGCTTGGTCATGGTGGCCAGCACCAGGCCGCGACGCTCGACGCCGTCGCTGGACTCGATCCGCCCCATCATGTCGTCAACCACGGCCTGGTAGAGCGACGCCTGCTCGGCGGTGAGGTTGCACACCACCTCCATCTCCAACTTGGCCGGCAGGTCGGAGATGATCGAGGTGTCGGTCTTGAGCCGGCGCAGCACGAACGGGCTGGTGATCCGGCGCAGCCGCTGGGCGGCCTCGGCGTCGCCGTGGCGTTCCACCGGTTCGGCGTAGCGGCGGCGGAAACTGGCCGCGCCGCCGAGCAGGCCCGGATTCGCGAACTCCATGATCGACCACAGGTCGGCGAGGCGGTTCTCCACCGGCGTACCGGTGATCGCGACCCGGTGCCGGGCGGGCAGTGACCGGATCGCGACGGCCTGCCGGGTCGCCGCGTTCTTGATCGCCTGCGCCTCGTCGACCATGATCCGGTGCCAGCCGACGCCGGCCAGGTCGGCGGCGTCCCGGGCGGCCACCGCGTAGGTGGTGACCACCAGCCGGGCGTCGGTCACCGCCGCGACGAATTCCGGGCCGCGGGGTCGGTCGGCGCCGTGGTGCACGTGCACCGTCAGGTCCGGCACGAACCGGGCAGCCTCCCGCTGCCAGTTGCCGACCAGCGACATCGGACAGATCAGCAGCGTCGGTCCGGCGTCGGGTTCGTCGGCGGCGAGCAAGGCGAGCAGCTGTACGGTCTTGCCGAGTCCCATGTCGTCGGCGAGTACCCCGCCGAGTCCCAACGAGTCCAGGAACCGCAGCCAGGCCAGACCCCGCTGCTGGTACGGGCGCAGCCGGCCCCGGAAACCGGCCGGCTCGGTCACCGGGGTGAGCCGGCGCTCCACCTCTCCGCTGAGCAGGTCACCGAGCGCCCCGTCGGCGTCGATGCCGAGCACCGGCAGCGGCAGCGCGACACCGTCGCCGTCGCCGTCGAGAGCGACCCGCAGCAGATCGGTGACGGCCAGCTCACCCCCGGAGCGCAGCAGTTTCAGTCCGGCGGCGAGCCGGGTCGGGTCGACCTCGACCCATTCGCCGCGTAGCCGTACCAGCGGGCTCTTGGCCCGGGCCAGGTCCCGCAGCTCCTGTTCGGTCAGCGGCTGGTCGCCGAGGGCGACCTCCCAGCGGTAGTCGACCAGGGCGGACGTGCCGAAGTCGCGGTCGACGGCGACGGTACCCGGGGCGGTACGGCTGCTCGCCCGCAGCCGGGCACCGAGTCGGGCGGTGGGCCGCCGCCACCACGACGGCAGCAGGACGCCGAACCCGGCGGCGTGCAGGGCCGGCGCGCCGTCGCGCAGGAACCGGTGGGCGGCGGCGACGTCCAGGTCCATCCCGTCGGGGGCGGCGGTGCGCAGCGCGTCGTCGATCGCCGGCCACAGGCGGCTGGCCCGGCCGAGCTCGGCCAGCAACGTCTCCTGCGGGTCGGCGGTGTGCCGGGTGAGCGGCTGAAGCTGCCGGCCGCCGCGCCAGATCGCAGCGGCGTCGACCAGCAGGCTCGGCTCGGCGGTGGCCTGCAACGCGAACTCCAGCCGCCAGCCGACGGTGGCGGCACCGTCAGTGGTGTCACCGTCGGTGCCGGAATCGTCGATGGCGGGATCGGGGTCGCGTTCGGGTTCGCGCAGCCGGAACAGGGCCCGCACCGGGCCGCCGGCCGCGTCCCGCTGCCAGTGCTCCAGCTCGGCGACGAGCGCGTCGAGTGCCGCGACCGGGGCGGTGAAGTCCCGCCGGGGCCCGGTCAACGCGGCCAGCCAGGCGTCGCGGGCGGCCAACGGCCCGGACCGGGCACGGTCCTCGGCCAGCCGTACACCGTGCAGCGCGGCGCGGGCGGCGGCGTCGGTCAGCGCGTCCAGTGCCTCGGCGACACGCCGGTGTCCGGTGCCGGACGCCCCGGCGGCCAGCGCCGCCGCCGGGGTGGCCAACGCCAGCGACCGGGCCCACCGTTGGTCGACACCGGTCAGCAGCGGCAGCCAGCAGGCGGTGGCCGACCCGGGTGCCGCGCCGGGCCGGGCAGCGGGTAGCACCCGGCCCCGGGCGACCAGTTCGGCGGCGAACCCGGCGAACAGCGCCAGGTGGCGCACCCCGGCGCCGATCACGAGCCCGCCCGGCAGATCGTCGCCCGGCAGACCGTCACCAGGCGCGATGTCGGCTGCCGGATCGACCTCGTGCAGAGTGCAGAGCACCGGCAACGCCTCGTCGGCGTCGAACTCCAGGGTGGACACCAGCCAGTCGGCGCGGCCGCCGTCGCGGGCCAGCCCGGTGGTCGGCGCGTCGGACTGGGTACGGACCAGCTCCGGTGACTCGACCGGAGCACCGGTGATGGTCGGCAGCCGGACCGCCGTACTGCCGGTGACCGCCTTCACCGCCACCGGCCCGAGCAGTGGGCTCAGCGCGGCGACCAGGGTCTCGTGGCCGGCGGCGAACGGGTGCGGCCGGCGGCGCGGCGGCCGCCCCGGCCGCCGGGGCGGCGCCGACGGCAATGTCGAGTCCTCGGCCCAGACGGCGAGCCGACCGGCGGGGCCGAGTAGCCCCTGCACCACCAGCACACTCACTCCTTCGCCGTCGCACCTGCGCCGATGGTACGGGTGGTCCGGCTGGCACGGCCGACGCCACCGCCGGGGGCGGTCAGCCGTGCCAGGAGCGCCACAAGGCGGCGTATGCGCCGTCGGCGGCGATCAACTCGTCGTGGCTGCCCTGCTCGGTAATTCGACCCTGGTCCAGCACCGCCACCCGGTCGGCGTCGTGGGCCGAGTTCAACCGGTGTGCGATGGCGATGACGGTCCGCCCGGCCAGTACCGCCGCCAACGCCTGCTCGGTCCGGCGAGCGGTGGTCGGGTCCAGTGCCGCGGTCGCCTCGTCCAGGATAAGGATGTCCGGATCGGCGAGCACCAGCCGGGCGAGCGCCACCTGCTGGGCGTGCGCGGCCGGCAGGTCGAGCGCGCCGTCGCCGAGCAACGTGTCCAGGCCGGCGGACAGGTCGGCGTACCAGTCGGCACCGACGGTGACCAACGCGGACCGCAACGCCTGGTCGGACGCTTCGGGGGCGGCGAACCGCAGGTTCTCACGCAGCGTACCGATGAAAACGTGGTGTTCCTGGGTAACCAGGGCGATCCGGCGGCGCCGCTGCGCCGGGTCGAGTTCGGTGACCGGGCAGCCGCCGAGGAGCACCGCGCCGTCGCGGGGCGCCTCGATGCCGGCGATCAGCCGGGCCAGGGTGGACTTGCCCGCCCCGGACGGGCCGACGATCGCCAGCCGTTGCCCGGCGGCCACCGTCAGGTCGATGCCGCGCAGCACGTCGACGCCGCCGCCGTAGCCGAAGGTCAGACCGGTCACCCGCACCTCACGGCCGGTCGGCGTGGCGTTCCGGCCGCGCGGCTCCGGCGGCACCTGCCCGACGCCGAGCACCCGGGCGTACGACGCCAGCCCACGCTGGGCCTGTTCGATCCACTGCAGGATGGTGTCCAACGGCTCGACGGCCTGCTGCAGGTAGAGCGCGGCGGCGACCACCGCGCCGAGGGTGACGGTCTCCCGGTGCAGCAGCAGCCCGCCGACCAGCAACGCGGCACCGATCGGCAACGCGACACTGGCCTCGGCCACCGGAAAGTACACCGAACGCAGTGCGAGGGTGGCCCGCCGGGCGGCCCACAGGTCGGCGATCCGGGTCCGGCCGGCGCGGATCCGTTCGTCGCCCAGCCGCAGCGCCTCCACCGTACGGGCACCGTCGGCGGTGGTGGTCAACGTGTCGGTCAACGCGGCCATCGCCGCGCCCTCGGTCAGGTAGGCCGGGCGCGCCCGACGCAGGTACCACCGGGTCACCGCCACGATCGACGGCAGGCCGATCAGGCCGGCCAGCCCCAGCAGCGGATGCAGCCAGAACACCGCGCCGAGCAGCAGGACCAGCTGCGCGGTGGCGATCACCACCACCGGCACCACATCGCGGACCATGGTGCCGACCGTGGCGACGTCACTGGAGCTGCGGGTGGCGAGGTCGCCGGTGCCGGCTCGTTCGACCACCGACACCGGTAGTCCGAGGACGCGGTGCACGAAGTCCTCGCGGAGCCGGGCAACCGCCCGTTCGCCGAAGCGCAGCCCGACGTACCGGGCGAAGCGGGTGAGCAGCCCTTCCAGCAGGACGAACCCGATCAGCGCCGCCGCCAGCCGATTGACCGCCGCCACCGACGCACCGACGGTGACCACGTCGACGATCCGGCCGAGCAGCCACGGCCCGGCCAGGCCGGCCAGGGCCGCGCCGACGTGCAGCACCAGGATGCCGGCGACCACCCAGCGTTGCTGACCGAGTAGTTCACCGGTCGCCCGCCGGACGGTACGCGGATCGGCCACCGGCAACCGACCGGAGGCGGTCACGGTTGCCCCGCCCCGGGCGTCGGCCCCGCGGCCGGCCCCGCAGTCGGCCCCGCAGTCGGCCCCAGGGTCGGTCCGGCCGCGTCGGTCAGTTCGCCGCCCCGGGCGACCAGCGCTCGGTAGTCCGGGTCGCCGACCAGCAGCTCCGGGTGGCCGCCGATCCCGACAACCCGACCGCCGCGCAGGTACGCCACCGTGTCGGTGACCGCGAGCAGCAGCGGGGACGTGGTTACCAGCACCGTGGTCCGGTCTGCCCGCGCGACCCGCAGCCGGTCGGCGACCCGTGCCTCGGTATGCGCGTCGACCGCCGAGGTCGGCTCGATCAGGATCAGCACCTCCGGCTCCACCAGCAGCGCCCGGGCCAGCCGGACCCGCTGGCGCTGGCCACCGGAGAGGGTACGGGCGCGACTGCCGATCGGGGTAGCCAGGCCGTCCGGCAGCGACGTCAGCACGTCGTCGGCGGACGCGACCCGGACCGCCGCCCGCACCCGTCGGTCACCGGCCGCGTCCGGCTCGTCCGCCCGCCCACCCTGCAGGATCTGCCGCAGCGTGCCGGCGAACAGGTACGCGTCGTGGTCAGCGACCAGGATCCGGGCCCGCACCTCGTCGAGCGCGACCGCGCCCAGCGGCACCGCGCCCCAGGTCACCCCGGACCGGCGGAACCGGCCCAGCCGGTCGGCCAGGGCCTGCCCGTCGCCCGGGTCGTCGGCCGCCACCCCGATCATCCGTCCCGCCGGCACGGTCAACCCACTGTCGGGGTCGTGCAGGTCTGCCGGCTGCCGTGGAGCGGCGGTGCGCCGCACCGCCAGTTCCGTCACCGGGTCAGGGGTGAGCCGCAGCAGGGCCACGATCCGGCGGGCCGCGACCCGGCCCCGGATGAACTGGTAGCTGCCCTCCTGCAGGAACCAGACCGGGACGGTCAGCGCGGCCACGTACCCGTAGACGGCGACCAGCTCCCCGATGGTGATCTCGTCGGCGACCGCCATCCGGGCGGAGATCCACACCACGGCGGCGAGGAACAGGCCGGGGACGGTGACGGTGAGTGCCTCGATCCAGCTGTTCACCGCTGCGACCCGGTAGCCGTGCCCACGCAGCCGCTGAGAGTGCTCGACGTAGCGGTCGGCGAACAGGGACCGACCGCCGACCCCGGCCAGCACCCGCAGCCCGGCGACGATGTCACCGGCGCGGGCGGTGAGCTGGCCCTGTTCCCGCCGATAGGTCTGCTCGGCCCGGTCCAACCGGCGCAGCAGCGGGCCGAGCAGCGCCGCGACCACCGGCACGCCGATCAGGATGACCGCAGCAAGCACCGGCGAGACCGTCCAGAGCAGGACCGCGACCACCAGGTACGCCAGCACCGCGCCGACGCCCGGCCCGGTCAGGGTGAGCACGTGCGAGGTGTGGGTGATGTCGGTGCCGCCGACGGTGGCCACCTCGCCGGTGGCGAGCCGGCTCGGTAGGACCGCGCCGATGCGCGCCAGCTGCCGCGACAGCACCCCGGCGGACCGGGCGGTGGCGTCCTCGCGGATGTAGGTCATCGTGCGGTGCCGCAGCACACCGACCACGGAGATCAGCACCCCGGCGACCAGGACGGCGCCGACCCACCACGCCAGTACGGCCCACCGGCCGGGACGCAGTCCGTCGTCGATCGCCCGGGCCACCAGGTACGGCCGACCGGCCAGGCCGACCATCCACACCGTACTGAGCAACGCGCCGCGCAGTACCCGCCACGGTTGGCGACACACCAGCCACCACAGGTAGCGCACCGGCCCCCGGATATCGGGACTGCCCGGATCGGGGTGCGGGATCAGCGGCGGCACCGGCCCAGGCTAAAACGTCCCAACTCACACCGCCGACACATTTTCCCCCGTCGGCCGGCTGTGTCGTCGGTCACCGGGCACCGCCGAGCTGGGCCGCACCGCGACCGGGCAGCTGGCACCGGTCGGGCAGAATCGGCGGCAGTCCGATGATTCGATCATCGGGGTGGGTCGACCCTGGGATGGTCCTGGCTGGTGTGGCCGGTCGGGGCTGCCGTGCTGACGGCCGCCGGATATGTCACGGCGACGCTGCCCCGACGTCGGGCGCACCAGCACGCCCGGCGCGCCGACGAGCTGTGGCGTGCCGCAGCCGGACCGCAGGACCGGGCATGGGACGCGCCGTCGGCACCGAGGTGGTGACGGCACGTCGCCGACGGCGCGACCCTGGCCGACGCGCCGCGACCGGATGCGTCGGCCGCCGCTGCCACGCTCGGCCAGCAGATCATCGACCTGGACCGCCGGTACGTGCGGGCGAACGAGGTACGCCGGCGACGAACAGGACACGGTCGGCGGCACCGGGGAGCGAGGTGACTTCGTCCGGCGGTACCGTCGACTCACCATGGACTACACCGACCTGCTTGCCGACATCGTCGCCGCCGACCGGGCCGACCGGCTCACCGCCCGGCTGGAGCAGTTGATCGGACGCGGCCGCGAGCTGGCTGGCTCCCCCGCCGTACCGGGGGGCTGAGCGGATGCGCGGCGCGCGGCCGGCGGCCGGCGGTGGCCGGTGGGTGGAGATCTCCCCGGAGCGTCTGCGGGGCTGGCTGGACGGCTTCTACGGCCGGCACGACGGCGCCACCGAGGACGGGCTGACCCTGACCGGGGCCAGCAACGGCGACACGGCGACCCTGCATCCGCCGCCCGGAGTCGACGGGATCAACGACGTCGACGGTCTGCTCGCCGCACTGATCCGGCCGCCGCGCATCGGCCTGCTGCTGGCCCGCAAGGGCGCGGTGGCGGTCGGTGTCGTCGACGGCACCAATGTTGCGGTGTCCAAGGTGGAGCGCCACTACGTGCAGGGACGCACCGCCGCCGGCGGGCAGTCACAGCAGCGGTACGCCCGGCGGCGCGACAACCAGGCGACGGCGGCGGCCGGCCGGGCCGCCGACATCGTGGCCCGGGTGCTGCTGCCATTCTGTCCCGCCGACGCTGAGGAGCCGATCCGCGCGCTGGTCTGCGGCGGCGACCGGTTGATGGTCGACGCGGTCCTCGCCGACCGGCGGCTGGCACCGTTGCTGCCGGTGCGCCACCCGCACCTGCTGGACTGCCCCGAGCCACGGCTCGCCGTGCTGCAGGACGCCGCAGTCGCCGCCCGTCGCGTCCGCATCCACCTGGTGCCGTAGGCCGGACGCCGTCGGCTCAGGAACGAACGAACGTCGCGGTGCCGGTGTTGCTCGGCGAACCCGCGTCCACCCAGTGCATGTCCGCCCGGTCCGACTCCTGCAGGATCAGGGTCCACTGCGCCGCGCCGACGCACAGGGACCGCGAGTTGACCGTCGTACGCTGACGCAGGTGGATCTCCCGGTCTCGAACTGCTCCCGGCCCAGCGGCACCTCCGTCTCCAGCATCAGGACGTGGACCGACGTCGCCGCCGCCCGCTCGTCAGCCACAGTGGCCGTCGCGCCGAACGTACCTCGCCGACCGCCACGTCGGGCGGCGACCTGGGACATCTACCAGGGCCTACATCCATTGGCCGCCACCGCCGCCGTCGTGCTGGCCTGGTTCTACACCGCACCGCCCGGCCGGTTCAACTACCGAGGCTTGGGTGAGGTGACCGTCGCGGCGATCCTCAACGGGCTGTGGCCGATGGTCGCAGTGCTGCTGCAGACCGTTCGGATGATGGTGATGAACCTCGGCGACCGCGGCGATGCTCGGCGTCCTGCTCGGCGCGGTGCTCGCCGGATACCTGGGCCTGTTCGCCCACCGGATGTGGCTGGCCGGACGGACCTGCCCGACCAGCGCACCGGTCGACCACCGCTGATCACAACGACTGGGGCACCAACTGGTCCGGCACCGCCGTCGGTGCCGGACCGGTGTCGTCGGCCGCTGACCGGTCGGCGTCGGCGACCGCCGGCCCGGTGGGTGGCTCGGCGGCCAGCAGTTCGTTGAGCACCTGGATGGCACCGGTGATCCGCAGCAGGGTCTGCTGGATGTCGGCCCGCCTGGCCTCCACCTCGGCGAGCATCTGCTGGCCGGCGCGCAACTCGGCCTCCAGCTCGGCAACCCGCTGTTCCAGTTGTTCCCGCATAGGTTCGTCCGTCCCGTCGAAGGTCGCTTGTCACTCGTTGGAGATTTCGAACTGCCAGAAGGTCCTCGTGTGCGAAGCAGGAGGCTGCCCCGGAATCCAGGTCAGGGCGTGGAAGTATGGGCCGCCGTCATACTTTCTGCCACTGTCCCAGATGTAGCTGTCGTAGAAGGTGTTCCGTAGCTTGCAGACCAGCTCGTTGTCGGCCAGCTTCTTCAGGATCTTCAGCTCACGCTCACCGATGACGACGTCACCGATCCGCACCGTCCTCGCGGTCACCTGCCCGGCATGTACACCGCGATACTCGCCATCGCCCGATCTGAAATGGAAACCGTCCGGGTCCACTTCGAGCTGGTACGCGTAGCGGCCACCGTGCTGGAACCGGATGGCGAGCGTCGTGGGCGGCACGGTGGGCGGCGCCGCGTCGGCCTGTAGCAGCTCCAGGAAGACGAGCTTGCGTCCCGGCTCGACGTCGCGGGCGTCGCGGCGCAACAGCAGATGCCGGTGCTCGGCCCGCACGGCCAACTGGTGACCCTCGACGGCATTCATGCCGACCCCGACCTGGCCGGCCGGGTTGATGGTGAGCCGGGCGGCCTGACTGGTGACCAGCGTCAGCGGGCTCGTCGTCCCGGTGCCCACGATCATCCCGGCCGGCGCACCGAACATCCCGGTGTCGTGCGCCATCACCCGGCCGTCCACCTTCGCCGTGCGTACCGACAGCTTGGTGGTCGCCGTGCCGACCACGTCGACCACCCGCCCCCAGCCGTCGGCACCCGACAGGTCGGTGGTGCCGATGCCGACGTGGCCGTCCGCGCCGACGAAGAGCCGGGTCGTTCCGGCCGGATCCGAGTTGTGGGTCCGCACGTGCAGGCCACGCCCGGCGGCCGACCGTCCGTCGTACTCCACCGAGAAGCCCTGGTTGGCCGCGCCGGCCCAGAACCTTATCCCGCCGCGACGCTGATCGTCGGCGGCGAGCCGGAACGTCAGATGCCGGTCCTGCGGGTCGAAGTCGCCCACGTCCAGACCGCCGCCGACGGCGTCGGTGCCGATCCCGATGCCGCCGGACATCGACAGGCTGGACCGATGGGCGGTGGTCGGGTCGACCGTGACGTCGCCGTTGTCGGCCACCGTGAGCCGGCCGAGCAGCACCGTCGGCCCCTCCAGCTCGGGCGGGGCCTCGGCGGGGGCGACCGCCGTCGCGCCGTTCGGGGCGACCGCCACGACCTTTGGCCGCTCCTCCCAGCGTCGGGCGCCTACCCCTCCGTCCCCGGTCTGCCCCACGTCCGTCGGGGACTCCTGGTAGGCCAGATGCACCTCGATGTTCTGCTGGTTGGCGAATCCCGGACCCAGCGACAGGTCGGTGCCGGCGGCCAGGACGAGGTGCCGGCCCAGGGCGTCGACCGCCATCCCGGCGGAGACGGTGACCGTGGTCGGCTCGTCCGCCGCGGTCAGGGTCAGGCCGTCGCTGACGCCGGTGAGCCGCAGCAGCCGACTCTGCCGGCGCTCGCGGTCCAGGTGGAACTTCTGCTCGTCGATGAAGTCCTGGTCCTCCAGGAACTGCCCGTCGAAGAAGCGGACACGCTTCGATACGACGTCAGGTTGGGTGTAGTCCGCCATCGGACCTCCTCCGGTTTCAGGTCGAGTCGCGCGTGCCGAGCAACGTGTTGCGGTTGAGGACGAGCCGCTCCGGCTTGCCGCCCTCGCGTTCCTTCAGCTCCTCGGATACCAGCCGCATCGTGGGCACCACGACCTTGAGCGCATAGAACGTGTGGGCCGGCTTCTCCCGGTCGATGATCGCCCGCGCGGTCTCCTGCACCCTGCGCAGCTCGTCGCGATCGGCGGCGCCCAGAGTCAGCTGGACCTGGAAGTAGTGGGCGGGAGTGTCGTAATCGTCGAGGATCACCACATCCTCCCGGGTCACCTGGTCGGCCAACGGCCGCAGGTAGATCTCCAGCATGCGGCGCAGCCCGGCCAGGGTCCCCCGCTGCCGGTACAGCGGCACGACCTCCCGGATGAAGCCACGCTTGGTGGCCGCGTCCCAGTCCGCGCGTAGGCTCAGCGCCACCCACCCGGCCAGCCACGGCAGGAAGTCCTCACCGGTGTGCACCGGGTCGATGTAGTCGGCGGACCGCTCAATGGTCTGTTCCAGGCCCTCGACGTCGTCGCGGCCGGTCAGGATCGCTTCGAAGGCCAGCAGGAAACGGCCGGCGAACGGGTCCTCCCGGAACATCGCCGGCAGGTGGTCGAGGTACCGACTCATGGCGTGCCCTCCCCACTCGGCAGGTGGGTGCGGCCGTACGTGTCGTAACCGACCAGGGCCAGCCGGGCCAGCCGGGGCAGCTGGTGCACATCCAACTCGATGCTGCCCGCCACACCGTCGACGCTGGCGGCGGCGACTCCGGCGGCGGCACCATTTGCGTTGACCGGGGTGAGCCGAACGTTCTCGATGTAGTCGAGCAGCGGTGACTGCTCGAGTACGGCGTACACCTCGGACGGGTGGATGCCCTGCCCGAAGGGCCAGCCGGTGCCGGCGGCACCGCCGGTGAGCGGGTCGTAGAACCGGTGCAGCCGGGCCTGTGCGTCGGCGAGGGCGTCGGCCGGCGGGGCGTCCTCGCGCAGCGCCAGGTCGGCCGAGACGCCGATGTCGACGTACTGCGGGCCGACGACATGGTGGCGTACGGTCAGCAGCCGACGCGGCTCGAGAAAGTCGTGCAGCTCGGTGGTCAGCGCGTCGGTGGGCACCGGATGGGTGTCGGTCGCCGCGCCCGGCTCAGGGACGACGATGACGCTGACGTGCGCCGGGGCGGGCGCGGCCGGATCGGCGGCAGCGAGGTTGCGGCCGGCGACGCACCGGACCCGTTGGACCGGGGCCAGCCCGGCGGCCTGCGACTGAGTTGGCCAGGTCCGACGGACCAGGTACTCGTAGTCGTCGGCGGTCGCGGCCCGGTAGCGCTCGTGCAGGTCGGCCACGGTCTGCCGGACGGCGTCGTCGAGCCCACCGGTGGCCGGTGGTGTCCACTCCGGGCCGTTGAGCAGCTGCAGGAAGTTGCGGGTGTGGCTCTGCGGGATCTGGTTGACCTGGTACAGCTGCATCTCGGTCAGCCAGGCCAGCATCTCGACCAGGACGATGCCGGGGTCGCTCGGGTTGTGGTCGGTCCACTCCGGCAGCAGGGCCGGGATCAGCGACCGCGCCTCGCCTACGAGGTCGTCGTAGTCGCGGTCGTCGAGATTCGGCAACGGAATCGGCACGGCGGTCCTCACGCTGGAAGGGTCACGGTGATCTGGTGCCGCCCGGAGTAGACCAGCGCCCGCGCCAGCCACCGGGTCAGGTCCGCGGCCACCGGCTCTGCCGCACCCTGCGCGAGCGAACGGTCCAGGACCGCCGCCAGCCGCTCACCGAGGGCTTCGGATTCGGCCACCTGCGCCACCGCGAGCTCGCGGACATGGTCGACTCCGTCGACGGCGGTGACCGCCGCGTACAGGTCCGAGCGGTGCGGCTTGCGGCCGAACGCCCAGCCGGTGCCGTCCGGTCCGCCGGTCAGCGGATGCAGGAAGCGGTCCAGGGTCTGCTCGACCCGCGCCCGGACCAGCCCGGCGGACTCAGGCGTGGTGGCCACCACCGTGGCGGTGACGGTCACCTCGATCCACTCCGGTCCGGCGACCCAGAGGCCGACGGTCGGCGCGCACCGGGCCCGCAGGTGCTGATCCACCTGGCGCAGCAACCCCAGGCTGGGCGCCGGTCGGGCGGCGGTGGAGACCGGAACCACGATGACCCCGACCCCGCCGACGTCGGCCTGCTGATGCTCACCGCCCGGCTGCTCGCCCGGATCGAGCCACAGGTTGAACGGGTCGAACCCGCTCGGCGGCACCGCCTGGGCCCGGGCCACCTCCGCCGAGGACTCGAACGCAAGGTCCACGAAGTCGTCGACCGTGACCGCCCGGTCACGGTGGCGCAGCGCCTTCGGTCCCCGGGCCCGCACCCGGTCCAGCGGCTCCCAGCCGGCACCGCCGGAAGCCGGCTCGTGGTTGGTCACCGAGTCCAGGTAGGGCACCGCAGATTTCAGGGTGACGACGGTGCCCGCCGGACGGTTTCCCTGCTCACCGCCGCCGGTGCGGTAGGTGATCCGGACGTTGTTCTGCCCGAGCGGCACCACCCGCCCCGCCTGGCCGTCGCCGAATCCGATCTCACCGGTGGCGGCGTCGATGGTGTAGTGCCGGTCGCCCGGCCCGGAACGGTGGAAGTCCGTGACCTCGTGCCAGCGTACCCAGGCCTGCTCAGCATCGTCGGTGACCGCGCCTGGGCCGTCGGCCGCGACGAGCGCGGCCTCCTCTGCCGGCGACGGCCGCTGCGGCTCGCGGACGACGAGCTGCTGGCCGGCCAGCACCGGCGTCTGCGCGGTGGTCAGCCGTTGGCCGGCCTCGGCGACGCCCGATCCGAGGATCTCCTCGGTGCTGGTCGTCGTCTGCGTCGCCCAGGTCGTGTTGGGTGCGACCCGGCGCAGCCGGGGCGGGGTCGCGAAGCTGCCGCGCCGGTGCCGTAGGCGCAGCCAGCGCCGATGCTGACCGAAACGTTCCCGGGCGGTCAGGTCCGGCGGACCGACGAAGCGGACCACGCCACGGTCGCCCAGCGTCCCGGTCTCGTCGATCGCGGCCAATGGCCGCCAGCCGTCGACGCCGCTGTACTCCCACACCAGGTCGGCCCGGTCGGTCAGGTCGGCCCCGGCGAGCCGGTCGGCGGCCACCTCCTCCGGCGCCGGTGGCTCGACCTGGAGGTAGAGCGTGACCGGGCGGTTGCCGAACGGCTGGTCGAAGCCGAGGTAGAGGGCGGGCTCGCGGCTCGGATTGGGGACGAACGGGGTGACCTCCCACGGCTCGTCGCCGTCGCGGTGGTGGGTGACGAGGCGGAAGTCGTTCTCGGTCACGCAGGCCTGTGCCGGGACCGCGGCGGCGAGACCAGCGCGGGACCGCCACGACAACGTGGTGACGACCGGCGGCGCGAAGGTCGCGTCGACCAGTTCGTAGCCGCCGTCGTCGTTGCGCGTGTAGTGGGCCGCGGCCCCGTAGTCGCCACCGATCAGCCGGACCCGCACCCAGTACTCCTCGACCCCGTTGACCCCGGTGGGCGCGAAGCCGACCGGCGGGGTGAGCGTCACGGTGGCGCTGTCGGTGAAGGCGTACTCCGGATCGTCGACGGTCACCGAACGCCAGGCCGCGCCGTCCCAGGCCTCCCAGACGAGCCGTGGGTGACCCTCGGTGCGTACCGGCGGCACCGCAGGGCCGGCCGGGTCGTCCGGGCCCGGCGGGTCGGCCGGCCCGTTGGTCAGCGTCACCTCGACGACGAGCTCCGCGCCCGGCCAGACCAGGTTCGCCGGGCAGGCCAGGTAGCAGGTGTCGTTGAACCGGGGCTGCTCGCCGAAGGGACGGAAGTCCTTGGTCACGTCGATCGGGCTGGTGTTGCTGACGGCTCGCGGCAGCGCCACCGGATCCGGTTCCGTCTGCATCGATACGTCGATGGCGGTGATGACGGGCAGCTCCCAGTCATAGCCGACGGTCACCGCCGCCAGCTGGGGCAGGGTGGCGTACGTCGCACCGTCGTCGACGATCTCGGCCCGCAGCCAGTGGCCGGACCGTCCCTGGAACAGCTCGGCCGGCCACTCGGCCGGCATTCGGAAGCTGATGTCGCCGGCGCGGGTCAGCGCCTGCGTACCGTCGCGCAGCCTGGCGGGAGTGTCGAATCCGGACGCCACCTGCGCCGTGCTGGACTGGCCCAGCGGCTGCCATTCGTCGCCGACCTTGTACGACCACACCACCTGCACCCTGGTGTCCGGGACGGCCGTTGCCGGTCGGGCGAGGGTGACGGTCAGTCGGACGACGGCACCGGGAAGAGCCGTCGCCGTCGGGACGCTGAGGTAGCACCGCCTGACCTGGCTGCTCTCACCGAACGGGAAGACCCCCGCGACGTCAACCTGCGGGGTGCGCTGACCGGCCGCGACGGCGTCGAGGGCCAGCCCGGGGACCGGGTGGGGCAGCGGCATGTCGAGCTGTGCCCGTAACCATCCGGCGGTGGTGCCGTTCACGTCGTACGCGGGCAGGGGCGGCAGGCCGGCGAGGGTCACCACCAACGCGGTGTCCGTCAGCACCGTGTCGGCATCGACCGGCTGCCACCGGGCGCCGTCCCAGTACGCCCAGGAAATCGGCCAACCGCCGAGCATCGTGACGTCCGTGGTGGTCAACCGCACGGCGACGGTCTTGGTCCCCTCGGTGACGAGGACCGGGTCGCAGGCCAGGTAGAACCGGTGCGGCACCGGCTGGTCACCGGTGAAGGCAGCGAACGACTCGTCGCGCTGGCCGGTACCCGCGGCGCTGCGGTCGGCGTAACTGTCCCGCAGCGCGTCGTCCACGAGCACGGCCTGCAGCTGGGCCGGGGTGACCACCAGGTCGGTCGCGGTCTCGAAGACGACCTCGTCGTCCTCGCCGTCGCGCGGGGTGGCCGCGACCTGGGTGCCGGCCGGGACCACCGCTTCGGTGCGGCCGCCCGGGGCCAGGGCGAAGGTGAGCGGTACGCGGGCCGGTCGCGGCGGCACCGGCCGGGTCCCGATCAGGTTGAGGAACGCGAGGTAGTCGCGTTCGGGCACCTGGTTCAGCCGCTGCACCACCAACTCGGCGTAGCGGGCGAAGATGCCGATCAGTGCCTGGCCGGCGTCGGGTCGCCCGTCGGCGGGTGGCCGCCAGTCGCTGTACCGGGTCACCAGCGCGGTGGTCTGCGCGGCGAGCGCTGCCCGGTCGCGGGGATCGATGGGTGGGGGCTGTCCGGTCATGCCAGGTAGAAGGGGTAGACGAGGTTGAACCGGCTGTTGGTCGAGCGCACCTGGTAGTTGATCTCGATGAGCAGGCGGCGCCGGTCGGCGGGGTCAGGTGCGGCGTAGACGTCCAGCACGTCGATCCGGGGTTCCCAGCGGGCCAGTGCCTCGCGCACCGACCGGCTGACCCGACCGGCGGTGCCGATGTCGTTGACGTCGAACACGATGTCGTGGATGCCGCAGCCGAATTCCGGCCGCATCACCCGCTCGCCGGGTGCGGTGCCGAGGATGAGTCCGATCGATTGGCGGATCAGTGCCGCGCCGTCGTCGCTGAGCCGGATGCCCTGCGCCGGCTCGTGGCCGACCGGGAACGCCCAACCGGTGCCGAGGAAGCCGTGTTTCACCGTGCCGGTCACCCGATCGTCACCGTGCCCGTGGCCAGCACCGTGCCGCTCGGCAGGTCCTGCGGATCGTTGCAGGTCGAGGCCAGGTCACCGGACCTGATCGCCGGCTTTCCGTTGATCTTCACTGTCGCGCTGCCGCCTTCGAGGGTGGCCGTGTTCGACGGCTGCTTCTGGAACGACGTGCCGGGCGCGGTGGGTACGTGTGCCGGGGTGTTCTCGGCGGTGGAGCCGGCCACCGCCGCCGGCTTACCCATGATCTTGACGTCGGCGCTCAGCCCGCCGTTGATGATCCCGGTGAAGGGATGCGGCAACGGTGTCGGTGTCGGCGCGGGTGCCCCGGGCACCATGACGATGTGGATGTCGGTCGCGTTGACCCGGTCACCCTGCTTCGCCGCGAACTGCCCCATGAGAACTCACCCCCCATTCAGTTGATGTTGACTTGACTGCCCTTGATGTCCAACTGTCCACTGGACTTGACCGCGAGCGCGGACTTCGCCTCGACCTTGACGTCGGCCGTGGAGGTGATCTCGACGCCGGCACCGGCCAGCCGCAGCCGCCCGCCGGCGGAGATCACCACGTCCGCGTCCGCGGTGACGGTGATCTGGTTGTCCTTCGTACTGATCACGATGCTGTTCCTGCCGCTGCCGTCGACGATCTCGATCCGCTCGTCCTGCTTGGTGTCGATCAGCCGGATCACGTGCTTGCTGCGGGAGACCATCACCCGTACGTCGTTGCGGCCGTCGGCGTTGGTGACCGGTGGGGTGTCCTTGCCGTTCCACAACGCACCGACGACGTAGGGGACCTCCGGATTGCCGTGTTCGAAGGCGACCAGCACCTCGTCGCCGACCTCCGGTAGGAAGTAGCAGCCACGGCCGGGGCCGGCCATCGGCGAGGCCACCCGCGCCCAGTCGGTCTCGACATCGTCGGCCAGCCAGGGCAGCGCCACCTTGACCCGGGCCAGACCGTCCGGGTCGTTGTTGTTGGTGACGATGCCGATGACCACCCCGTGGTACCGCCCGTCCGGGTGGGCCGGCTCGCCACCCGCCAACTGGTGGTAGACGTCCGTCACGCCGCGTTCCTCCGTACTTCGAAGCTGGACCGGTAGCCGGCCGCTGCGGTCACCGAGTGTTCGACGGAGACGACGTAGTACTCACCGCCGAAGGTCTCACCCGCTCCCTCGATCCGCACCACCTCGCCGGCGTGCAGGCGAGGCTGCCCGCCGCACTCGGCCTCGCCGGTGATGTAGCTCAACGCCAGGTCGTTGAACTGTCCCCGGGCAAGCTGGTCGGCACGGTCCTGGTTCGGCACCGGCAGGTCCGCCCTGGTCGATCTGGTTCGGCCGAAGACCCGGCCGACCTCGCGGGGTCCGGTGACAGCACCCATCGCCGTGGACTCGGATCCGGAGCCGAACGTGGCGACGACGGCCTTCTTGGCGGCCACGTCCCAGCCCCGTACGGAGTGTTCGGCAGCCTGGCCCATGGTCCGCAGCCGGGGGGTGAACTGGGAGATGTCGTCGCCGACGCGCAGCTTCGCCGCCGGCACCCGGCCGTGCTGCGGCGGCCGGAAGGACAGCACCTTGTCCCGTACGTGAATCTCGTACCCGAGAAGCCCCGCCCGCCGCTGCAGGAACTCCAGATCGGTCTGGTTGTTCTGCAGTACGTAGTCGAGGTCGGTGCGGGTGTCGGGTACGTCGGCGCGCAGACCCGCTTCCTTGGCCAACTGCCGAGCGATGGTGCTGTCCCTGGTGCGGGTGAAGGTCCTGGTCCGCTGCCGGCGGGCCAACCGGTGTCGCAGGTCGTAGCCGCGGATGGTCAGCGTCGGCGGCCGGCCTTCCGCGAACGACGGCTCCAGGCTGGTGATCTCCCCGGTGATCGCCAGGTGCAGGTCCTTCACGTACCCGAGCGAGATCCGCACCTCGGTGCCGACCGCGAACA
Source organism: Micromonospora sp. LOL_013 (assembly GCF_048060315.1). Classification (NCBI taxonomy): domain Bacteria; kingdom Bacillati; phylum Actinomycetota; class Actinomycetes; order Micromonosporales; family Micromonosporaceae; genus Micromonospora; species Micromonospora sp. LOL_013. The sequence continues at coordinate 66,610 of NZ_JBHMIQ010000002.1, read as the reverse complement.
GCGTGGAGTCCGACCAGGTGACCGCGAGCCGCTCCGCGTCCCAGTTCTTCAACGTGACGGAGAACATGCTCAGCGCGTTCAGGTCCTCCAGCACGGTCACCGACTCCACGTCCTTGTGGGCGTTCGGCGGCAGGCGCCGGCCACCACACCGGATCTCGAAGTCCGGCCCCGACTCGGCGGTTTCCATCGTCTGACCCTCCGCTCAGCTCAGCCGCGGTATGGTCAGGACCGTGCCGGGACGCAGGTCACGGGGGTTGACGATGCCGTTGGCCGAGGCGATGTGCCGCCACAGCCGCGGATCCCGGTACTCGGCGGCGGCGATGCTGTGCAGCGTGTCGTTGCGCCGCACCACCCACGTCTTGTGCACGTCGGAGGAGTGCAGCTCACGCTCCTTGAGCTGGGCGTCGGTGAGCGACTCCACGAAGCTGCAGGAAACCGTCGCCCGCACCGGCGTGCCGTCGGGCAGGAACATGGTGAACCGTTCGCTGATCTGGGTGAGCACGCCGGTGAAGATGTCGGCGAAGGCCCCCCAGGACAGGGTGCACAGCGGTGGCCGGTGCAGTTCCTTGTCGAACTCGGCCAGCCGGGCCACCCGGCTGGTCAGCGCGGTGACGTCGGTCGCGTCGCCGGTCTGGAACGGATTGGGAGGCGTCACCAGCGAGGTGGCCCGGGCCCACATGGACGCCTCCGCCCTCGACTCGTAGGTGTCGAAGAACAGCTCGAGCGACAACGTCGCGGGCTGCATGGCCGCGAACTCCTGCTGCAACCCGCTCCACGTCCAGGCGCTGCCCTTGCCTGCGCTCTCGTGCGCGTGCCAGTTGACCGACCGCGACCGGATGATCTCGTGCGGATTGAACAGCGCCTCGATCGGGCCGTTGCGATCGAAGTCCGTGCCGTCGTGGGCGATGGTCAGTTTCTGCAACCCACCACCGCCCGGGCCGAACCCGAGCGCGGCGTTGGCCAGACCCGCCTTGTTGAGACTCACCGCCGCACCCCCCGACGCTCGGCCTCGACCGACAGTCGGCGCATGATCCGGCCGTGTACCTGCTCGGTGACCTGCCCGACGTCGACCTGCGGGGCCGGCTGAACGGGCGGCTGCGGCACACCCCGGTCGGCCCGGGGCGGCACGGACCCTGAACTGCCGGGCAGGGTGCCGGCGCCGTCGCGCGAGCCGAATCCACGGCCGCCATGGCCGGTCGCACCGTACCCGGGGCCACCGGAAGCCGCTGGCACCGGGCCCGCGACGGCCGGGTGGTACGGCACGCCGGCCGCCGACGGTACGCCGACGGCGCCGGGTACCGACCGGACCTGCGGGCCGGCCGCCGACGGTGCGGCCAGCGGAAGCTGCGGCGCCGGTCGGGCCGCCGGCTGCCGCGCGGTGACCACCTGGGCCGGCGGTACGGCGGGCGGGCGCTGCCCGACGGCGGACGGCACACCGGCGGCGGGCCGACTGGCGTGATCTGCCGTCGGTGGGGTGCGGAAGGTCAGGTGGGATCCGCTGGCCATCCGGCCAGGGACGCCGATCAGCCCGGTCCAGTCGGCGGAGCCGGCCACCGTCGGACCCGCGGCAGTGGGAGTCCACGACCCGGCGGCGGCACCGGGAGCACCCGTCGGCACCGCCGGCCTGGTGGGCGACGGCCTGGTGGACGACGGGCCAACGGACGCCGGCGCTTCGGCCGGGCGGGCCGGCAGTGGCGCGGAACCCTGATCGGTGGGTGCGGCCACCTTGCGTTGAATGGTCAGCGGTCGGCCGGCACCCGGCCGGGGCGTCACCGGCGGCACGGCCGGGCCGGCGATCCCGGGACCGGTGGCGGTCCACACCGGGCTCAGCTCGGCGGCCGGGCGGGCCGGACGCGCCGACACCACCGGGCCGGACGAGGCGGCCGGCGATCCGCCGGCCGGGTCGGCCGCCGGGCGGCGGGCCGCCGCGACCGGCCCGGGGTGCGCCGGGGCAGGTGGCCCGGCGTTCGCCGGGGCGGCGGGCGGGCTGGTCGGCAGAGCACCGACCGGGGCAGGGCTTCCGGCGGACGGTCGCGGTACCGGTTGCGCGTACACGATGGGTGTCGTCGGCCCGGCGTGCTGCTGGGTGGCCAGGTTGACGTAGCGCGAAGCGACCTCGGCCAGCGGCAGACCCGCCGGCATGGTGTGGTGGCGGGTGAGCGCGGACCGGGCCTGGCCCAGGTCGATCAGGCCGGGTCGCCGGGCCGGCCGGGACAGCCGGTGGACCAGCGCCGGGTCGAAGGTCGTGTCGTCGTCGTTCATCCGAGGCTCCCGGTCAGCCGACCATGCCGGCCACGCCGTGCGCCAGCGCGGCGGCCTGGCCCAGCAGCGGCTTGGTCAGACCCTCGTGCACCAGCTCCAGCGACTCGAAGCCGACGTCGTCGCCACTCGCGCTGAACGTCGGGCCGGTCCAGCGCACCGGCAACGCGTTGCGGAAGTTCCACCACATCACCGGGATCTGCCGGCGGTCGAGCAGCACGATCGTGCCGCTGCGGCGTTGGATGACGCCCCGGGTGGTGTTGTCGTACCAGCCCCACAGACCGCTGAGCGGGCTCAGCCCCTGCCGCAGCACCAGGTGCGCGGGAGTGGCCGCGCCGGGCAGCTGGTGAACGAAGCTGTTGACCCCGCCCTCCCGGTAGGACTCCATTTCGATCTGGCTCTCCAGGCCGCTGACCTCGTTGAACCCGGCCAGCAGCAGGCCCTCGATCTCCACCGCGAAGTTGAAGGTCTGGAACGGGTCCGGCAGCCGCAGGCCGGTCCAGTTGCCCACGGCGGCAGGTGCCCAGCTGAGCCCGAGCGGAATCCCGGTCGACATCATCTCCGTGCCCCTCCCTGTTCGTTGAGTCGCTCGTTGATCCGCGCGACCTCCGCGACCCAGCGCTGCCGTTCCCGGTGGTCCAGCTGCATGATCTCGTGATAGGGCCAGTGAAAGTGATAGGCCAGGTACGCTACTTCCTCGTGCAGCCGGTCCGGGGAGTAGCGCGTCATCCCCCCAGGCTGGGCGGCTCCACTTCGAACGATCCGCTGCAGTGTGGGCAGTCGACCTGCAGCCGGGCGTGCCCGTTGAGGTTGATCCGCTGGTAGAAGTCCTGCAGGTAGGCGAGATCGGCGGAGTAGAGGTTCTCGACCACGTTGGTGTTGATGTACTCCAGCCCGCCCAGCCGGGTGATCACCCGGGCCAGCAGGATGATCACCAGGTAGCCCGGGTTCGACCGTACCCGGGGATCCTTGATCGGCTCGATCTCGTCGAGCGCGGTGGCCATCCGCATGGTTCCCTCGCGGTGCACCGTGCCGTCCGGCGCGACCAGCCCGTGCGGCAGGGTGAACGGGAACTCGGTACGGCGGGCCTCGGCGACGCCGGTCAGCTCCACTGGTCGACCTCGATGCGTTCACAGGCGAGGATGAGCTGCTCCACGGCGATCTCGTCGCTGGTAGCGCTGAGGCTGGGCCCGCTCCACGACCTGGGCCAGCAGTCGAACAGGTTCCAGGTCACCTTCGGGTTGCCCTGCTGGTCGAGCAGGGTGATCGACACGTTGTGCCGTTCCACGGTGCCCTTCATCACCTTCTGCCGCCACTCCCACAGCTTGCTGTCGCTGGTGAGGCCACGGCTGAGCGTGATGTCACCGTAACTGTTCAGCCCGGGGATCTTGCGTGGCGCCAGGTTTCGGTCCGTACCCTCCCGGTACTCGGCGGCGTTCTGGCTGGTCTCCAGCCCGGAAGCCTCCCGGAATCCGGCCCGGGTAATGCCGTCGAGCTCCACCGCGAAGTTGTACCCGAAGTAGGGGTCGAGTCTGTCCACAACCGCACCTCACTGTCTGTCCGCACCGAACTTGTTGTCCGCACCGGTCACGCCACGCCGACCGTCACCCCGCTCGCGCCGTGGATAACGCGGACGGTGACGAACTCGGCTGGCGCGGTCGGTGCCACTCCGATGTGTGTCACTACCACCCCGGCCTCGATGACCGCAGGTGGGTTCGTCTCGTGGTCGCACTTGACGTAGAACGCCTCGGCGGGCGTGCGGCCCTGCAGGGCACCGCGCTGGAACAGCCCGTCAAGGTACGCGGTGAGTTCCCGCATGATCCGCACCCACAGCCGGACGTCGTTCGGCTCGTGGACCAGACCGGTCATGAACCGTTCGATCCACCGGCCGATCGTGCTCACCAGGCGACGGGCGGTCACGTCCCGCCAGGCGGGGTCGGCACCGAGGGTACGCGCGCCCCAGACCCGTACGCCCCGGCCGGGCAACGCCCGCAGACAGTTGACCCGCTGCCCGTACAACGTGCCGACCTCTGCCGCGGTGAGCTGCACCTGCAGGTCGACGACGCCCTCGACCACGGTGTTGGCCGGCGCCTTGTGGACGCCGACCCGCTGGTCGGCGGTGGAGTACACGCCGGCGACATGACCGGACGGGGGCAGGTGACGCAGCCGTCCGTCGGCACCGGACGCGCCAAGCCAGGGGTAGTACAGCGCACCGAACGCACCGTCCGGCGCGGTCAACGCCGCGCACTGCTCGGCGACCTTCGTCGGATCGACGGCCGGGACGCCGTCGAGCAGCGCGAACCGGTCACCGCGCTGCCGGCAGTGCCGCAGCATCGCCTGCTGCGCCTTGACGACCGGGTCGATATCCTTGTCGACCGGCCACGGTGCTGCGGTGACGATGTCGGGGGCGCAGACCAGGTCGACGTCGTCCAGGTCGTCCAACATCGCCAGCCCCGCCTGCACCGCCTCGACGGACGACAGCGCCCTGGGCAGTCGGACCACGTGACACAGCGTCCCGCCGTTGTCGAAGAACCCGCGGACCGCGTCGGCCAGGAAACCTTCCGGGGCGTCACCGGAGGTCGCAGTGCCGAAGATCGCCTCGAACTGCGGCCACAGGGTCAGCCGCTGCGGGGTGTACGGGCCGGCGGCGGCCCGACCGAGGAAGGCGGGCACCCCGGTGAGCTGGGTCGGTGGTGGCGGCGGGAACACATCCTGCCGGTGCACACCGGGTGTCAGCTGCTGGGTCACGGTCTCGTCCGGCCGTCCACTACTGGACCCCGCCGGCCCACTGGCTGATCCGGAACACCACGAACTCGGCCGGACGCACCATCGCCACCCCGATCTCGACCACCAGCTGGCCGGCGTCGCGGACCGCGGCCGGGTTGACGGTCTCGTCACAGCGTACGTAGAACGCCTGCTCCGGGGTGTTGCCCAGCAACGCACCGGAGGCCCACACCGTGGTCAGGAAGGCGCCGACGTTGCGCCGGATCTTCGACCACAGCTCCGGCGCGTTCGGCTCGAAGACCACCCACTGGGTGCCCTCGTCGATGGACTCGCGCAGGAAGTTGAACAGCCGCCGGGAGGAGATGTAGCGCCACTCGGCCTGCTCCTTGCCGGCGAGGGTACGGGCACCCCAGATCGTGATGTTGCCGCCGAACTTGCGGATCACGTTGATGTCGTCCGGGTTGAGCCCAGCCTGCTGCTGCTTGCTGACCAGCGCCTCGACGCCCAGCGCGCCCCGGATCACCTCGTTGGCCGGTGCCTTGTGCACGCCGCGCTCGGCGTCCACCCGGGCGTACACCCCGGCGATGTGCCCGCTCGGCGGCTGGTACACCTTGTTGCCGTCGGCGTCGGTGGCGCCCACGTCGATCCACGGGTAGTAGATCGCGCCGTAGCTGCTGTCCCGGACGTCGCCCTGGATCGCTGCCTTGGTCAACGTGGTGGTCTGCCGACCGTCGAGGATCGCGAACCGGTCCTGCAGATACTGGTTCTCGCAGTGGTCGAGCAGCGCGGTCTGCACCGCGTCGCTCACCGCGCCGGGAATCGCGACCAGGGCGATCTCGTCGATCGCAGCGAACGTCGCCAACGCGTCGATCAGGTCGCTGTCCGGGGATCCGGTGGCGGCATCGTCGTCAGCGTCGTCGGCGGCGGCGGCGACCCGGGTGATCCAGCAGCGGCCGCCACCGTTGTTGAAGAAGCCGTACACGGCGTGGGCGAGGGTGTGGTTGCCGGGTTGGATGTCGCCGAAGAGGTTCTTGAACGTCTCCCAGCCGTCGACCAGCTGGGCCTCGCCGGCCGGCGCCACCACGTGGAAGTCCGCCGGTACGGGTTCGCCTTCCGCCGTCACGCCGGCGCGACCGGGCAGCAGCGGCATCGTGACGTCGTCGGTGACGACGCCGACGAAGCCGGCGGTGCTGGTTCCCACACCGGCGATCGGCTTGATCGCCGAGGGGACCTCCTCGACGTACACGCCCGGCGCTAGATACTGCGGCATCTGTGGGTACTCCCCCTCGTCAGGACTCGTGGCCCACGCCCTGGCCGACCCGGACGACCGTCCCGGTCACCTCGGGCCCGACCGGCGTGGATTCGAACACGTCGACGCTGAGCGTGACGCTGTAGTGCAGAACCGCCTTGGGCCGACCGCCCATGGCCTGCCAGAACTCGCCGATGCCCTGCAGTTGGCTCTCGGCGGTGACCATCGCGCGCAATGGCGGCTGCTGGCCGGCCAGGTCGCCCCGCAGGTAGTCGGCGGGAATCTCCCGGTGGCGCAGTAGCACCCGCAGTACGTCGCCGAGCAATCGGTGCTCGTCCTGCGCCGGATTGGGCGCGCTGTCGTTGGGCCACGCGGTGACCAGATAGGAGCAGTCGACCCGGGCCGGCACCCGCCGGCGGGTGATCATCCCGGACTCCTGCCGGGTGTTCTCCCACTGGTTGGTCCGCAGCTCGTGGTTCTCCCGGACGTCGTAGAGGAAGAACGCGATCGCGGGCAGGGTGACGCCCGACGGCGGGAACTGGTCGTCCGGCGTAGCGAAGCTGACGGTGATACCGGGCAACGCCAGTTCGCCCTGCACGAGAGCGGCGAGTGACGCGTCCAGATCATGAAACACAGCCCTGTCCCGCCCCCAATTGCGTCCTTCGCGCCGGTCGACAGGTTTACCGGACGGGCGTCCCACGGGCGTCTGCGCCGGCGTCTACCGAACCGCCTTGGATGATCCTGGCCGACGAGGCAAGAGGCCTTGACCTGGCAATCCGCACGCTATTGTGATGTGCACCACATGCACTTCAGGCCGTCCCGACCGCCACAGTCACGAGATGAACAGCCCTCTGAAGATCTCTCCTGCCTTGGTGACCTCCCCCGGCGCGTACCCCTGTCTGGCCCGCAGGCTGTCGCGGACCCGGACCGCCATGTCCGCCCACTCGTTGGGCTGGTACGTGTGCGAGTAGGCGTGCCCCTCGGTCTGGGCGAACCGCCGGTTCTCGACGACCACACCGGTCCCCCGCTTGGCACCCCGACCGACGCGAGGAGTGACCAGCTCGACAGCGTTCGCACCACTGTTGGCGGAGGTGTCGAAGACTTTGTCACCCGTTCCAGCGAGGACCTCCTGGACCCACATGCCGCACATCAAGTCCAGGGCGACACCGGCCAACGGCTCCTGCATGTTTGGAAAGACTGGTTGCACATATCCGCGCCCGGCACGCCGCAGCAGTTCGTCGACGAGCTCGTCGTTGCCAAAGAGCCCTTCAAGCTCGGGATGCGAATGGACAATCTGATCTCTGACCGTGGAAAGTCTCGTCTTGTAGAAGAAGATGCCGGCATGGTTCTTGTGCAACCTGGCCCAATGGGGCACTTTACCGATGATCAAGTAGTTGATGATGAGGGCGAACAGTCCACGCGCCTCGGCGAGCGCCGCGTCGCTGTAGTCTTCATCGATGTTGTCTCGAATCCATTGAACGATATCACCAGCCCGGGTGTTGGCCAGACCCAGGGCAACCTTGGAATGCCTCACCTTGCTCTGCGCCGTCCCGGGGGCCGTCGGCTGCGCACTCCGGTCGGCGAATTCGTCGCCGACCTGGGTGATCGACAGGCCGTAGGTCGCCTGCACGTGCGCGTGCGCACCCGTCAGTGTGCCCGCCGGGGCGGTGGATCCGTTCGGGTATCCGACGAAGTTCACGCCGGCCGGGTTCGCGGTCATGCCGGGGAGACCGTCCAGCGGCACGTTCGTGTTCGGCGTAAGCGCCCGGTTCTCGATGTGCGTCGCCACCCGCACGAGCCGGTTCATGACGCCGCGTACCGTGCTCTCGGAATCCTTGAACTCATCCATCGGTCCAGTCACGAGCTCAAGGATCGGAGCCGGCTGGCCGGCGCCACGAAGCGCATCCGGCACGACGGTAGCGTCCAGGCCCGCGGAATGGTCGACATGCGCCTCGAAACGCCTGCCGCGAGCAACCGCTGTGGCGTTCGCCACGGGCCGGCTCTCCACCCCGCCCTGCCGGCTGAACAACGGCACATGATGGAGCTCCAACTCGAACCCGAACTTGCGCTGCGCGACAGCCGGCCCCGCCGTGGGCGTCGCCCCGGTGGCGCACGGCCCGGCAGCTCCCTGCTGGACGGTGTGCGTCAACTCGTGCCCCAGCAGCGCATCACCCCGCGCGCTGCCCGGCCGGTACTCGCTGCGGCGCACGAACACGTCGGCGCCGACGGTGAAGGCCCGCGACCCGAGCGAATCGTTCAGCCGGTCCGACTCGGCACCGACGTGCACCCGGACCCCACTGAAGTCCGCCCCCGACACCCGCTCCATCCGCTCCCGCACACCGCCCGGCACCGCCCGCCCACCGCTGCCCCGGGCCCGGTCCACCGCCCGCGCGAGGTCAGCACTCGCCGCGCCACCGGTCGGCGCGGGCACCCGACGGATCGCCTCCGGGGCACGCTGCACGGACGACCCGAACGCCAGCTGGGAGATCCGGTCCGCCTCCCGCTCGTACGGGTCGTCCACCGGCCCGACGTTCAGTTTCGTCTGGAGGATCGCCCGCGCACCGCGATTGCCGTACCGCCGCTGCAACGTGTCGCGAGGCAGGGCGGCTCGACGCGGAGCCGGCGCGGACCCGGATGCCGCTACCGGGGTCCGGTGGGCCACACCGCTGTCGTGCTGTGCCGATTGCACGTCGAAACCTCCACAGTCTCGTCAGGAGCGCCGATCAGCGGCGACCTGCCCGTTCACCGAGTCGGCGCCGAATTCCCCCGCCGACAGGATCTTGCCCATTTTTTGATACTCACGTCTGGTCGCGTGAAGCAGATGTGCCATGGTCACCTTGCCACCGTCGGCGGCGGCGAGGAAGGCGCCGGCGAGGGCGATGTTGCGGATGTTCCCGCCGGGCAGATCGACCTGCCGCGCCAACAGGTCGAGATCGACCGCCGGGTCCAGCGGTGCCTGCTCGGGCCAGACCTGCGCCCAGATGCGGCGGCGGTCCGCCTCATCGGGGACCGGGAAGTCGATGGTGGCGTGCAGCCGGCGGGTGAACGCGTCGTCGAGGTTCTTCCGCAGGTTCGTCGCCAGGATCACCACTCCCTCGTGCTGCTCCATCCGCTGCAGCAGGTAGCTGACCTCCAGGTTGGCGTACCGGTCGTGCGCGTCGCGGACCTGGGAACGCTTACCGAACATCGCGTCGGCCTCGTCGAAGAAGAGCACCGCGTTGCTGGTGGCGGCCTCGGCGAAGATCCGGGACAGGTTCTTCTCGGTCTCGCCGATGTACTTGCTCACCACCGTCGACAGGTCGATCCGGTACAGATCCAGGCCGAGTTCGTGGGCCAGCACGTCGGCGGCCATCGTCTTGCCGGTGCCGGACGGACCTGCGAACAGCACCGCCAGGCCGCGCCCGTTGGCCAGCTTGCGCTCGAACTCCCAGGACTCGTAGACCAGCGACCGGTAGCGGAGCTGGTTGGCAATCTCCCACAACTGTTCCATCCGGTCGGCGGGCAGCACGATGTCCGACCAGCCGTAGTGCGGCGTGATCCGCTGCGCCAGGTCGGCTAGCTTGCGGTTTGACTGCAGGCGGCACGCCGCGTACAGGTCGTCCTGGGTGATCCCGGGAGCCTCGGGTGTCCGGGCGTACGCCAGGTTGTGAGCGGTCGCCGCGGCGTCGCGGATCTGGCCACCGGTGAGCCGGAACTTGCCGGCGACGGCGGCCAGGTCCAGCGTGCCCTGGTCCGCCTCGGCGAGCGCGCCGCCCCAGATGCGCAGCCGCTCGGGGTAGCCGGGCGAGGGAAACTCCAGCCGGGCGAAGGTCAGGCCCGCCGGCAGGTCGGCCAACTCCCACGAGGTGTCACCGGCCAGAAACGCCGGAGCAGGGTACGCCGCCAGGGCGGACAGCAGCAGCGACAACCGCGGTCGGGCCTGCTCGACGAGCAGGGAGTCGACGTCCGCCCAGCACATCACCGCGCCCTGCAGCCGGGCCTCCCGCTCGACCAGGCCGACCAGCGTGGCGAACTCGTCGAACGGGCGGTCGGCCAGCAGATCGGCCGACACCACCAGCAACGGCGCGTACCAGTGGCGCGCGCACGCCGCCGCGACGCTGCGCCGGCCGACACCGTAGTCCCCCTGGCAGTAGACCACCAGGTCGTCGCCGGCGTGCTCGCTCAGCCTGGCCAGTGTCTTCCCGAACTCCGCCGGGAAGTGCAGATCATCGAGGGTCAGGGTCGGTGCGACGATCCGGGCGTACGGCTGAAGCTGCTCGGCGAGGTCGTCGTCTTCCAGCAGGAACCCGACGACCCGTGGGTCCAACCGGAGGTTGTTACCCAGCAGTGAGTGCACCGGTGCGGTCGGGTCCTCTGTCGACGTGACGAGCCGATGCCGGAGCAACGGTGCCGACGGCGCGAACCGGGCTCGCGCGGCCATCCGCGACTGACGGTCCGCGCACAACATCGTGAGAACGAGATCGACCGTCGGCAGCCGGCGGGTCAGATCGTCGTGCAGGTAGCCGTACAGCCGCTCGTAGCTCCGGTCGATCTCGGGCGCGAGGCAGGCCACGATCACTTCGACGTCGAACGGGGCGAGGTCGAACATTCCGGCCAGCGTGACCAGCCGCAGACCCACACCGCCCCGCAGGCTCTGTGCCACCCGCTCGCCGATCTCGTGGGACAACTTGTCCAGCTCGGCGGCGGTCCTCGGGTCGTCGTCGCCCGGCGGCGCCCAGTCGGGTACACCGTCCAGCAACGCGTCGGCTTCGGCCTCGGAGACATAGAAGGTGGAGAGCTCGCCGCCGGGCCGGGGCCGAGCCTTCCGGACCCGCCTGACCTGCCTACCCAGCACCAGGTCGAGCCGGGAGAGTTCGGCCAGCAGGTGTTCCGTCGAGTTGGCGTACCCCGCACCGTCCATGGATCCCAGCACCTCGTCCCGGTTGTCCCCGACCGGTACATCATTGCCGCCGGAAGCGGCCGGCGCGATCGTGGATACGCCGACAGTCAGCACCGGTCGGCCGCTCCCCGGTCGGATGTCCGCCGCCCGGTCCGCCCGGATCTGCTGGTAGAGGACCGTGGTGTCCACCGACGGGCGCACCCCGAACTCCTGGTCCACCACCGACGTACACAGCTCGTACTGCCGGAGCGCGGCGATCCGGTCGCCGGCGGCGTAGTGCAGCCGCATCAGCTGCCGGTGGGTCCGCTCGCGCGCCGCGTCGTGGCGCAGCACGGTCTGGCCGAGGCCCACGCCCTTGGCGTAGAGACCACGGGCCTCGCAGTAGCCCATGAGCTGTTCCTGCATCGACAGGTAGGTGTCGCGTAGCCGGTCCCGTTCGGAACCACACCAGTCGTGGTACCAGGTGGCGAGGAGGTCTCCACGGTAGAGATCCAGCGCGTGCTCGACCGCATGCGCCTGGTCGTCGGAGAGCGCTTCGCCGGGCACGTCGCGGACCGCCGCGTAGCTCTCCTCGAACGCGTCCACGTCCAGCCAACAGGACGCCTCCGGGTTGATCCGCACCCAGCCGGGGTCGATGACGACGAGTTCGCTCGCCGGGCGCTGGTCGTTCGGCTGGTCCTGCATGCTCGTGTTGAGCCGCCACAGTGCCTGGCGCAGGTACTTGCGGGCAACGCCGGGCTCGGCCCCCGGCCACAGCAGTTCCGAGATGGATTCGCGGGCGTGTGTCCGGTTCCGATGAATGAGCAGGTAGCCGAACAGCTCGAGCGCCTTGCCCGGCGGCGCACTGAGCGGTTGGCCACGCCGGAGGATCGAGACATCGTCAAAGAGTCTCACCTGCACGACGTGTCTCCTTCGTACCGCGACGGCCCGGCCGGCCACCGCCCGCGCGGGCACCGAGCGGCGCTCGCCGTCAGGTTGCCGCACGTCGTCCCCGGGGCACCGTAGCAATCAGGACATACGGGCGCTACGCTACTCCACGATGGTCTGACTGGTCACCACTTCTGTCGTCGACTGGCCACTCGGCCACGACACCCGGGTCGTCGATCGGCCCCGACAGAATGCCTCCGCATCGACGTGACGGGTGGTCCTTCCGGCCCTTGGATCCGCGGTGACGAAGAGATGCGGACTGTCCCGGCACCCGCAGGCCGGCGGTCAACGCGCCCGTCGCCCCATCTGACTCACCAGCGCCTGGGTACGCCCCACCAGATCCGCGAGCTCCCGCCAGCTCGGCGCCGGCATGATGTCCGTTCCGAGTTGCGTGCCCAACTCCAGTCCGGCGAACCGGACCAGCGCGTCGAACCTGCCGGCGATGTCGGCAGCTGCCGTGTCCCCGACACCCATCTGTGCGACGGGATCCGTCCGTGCGCCCCGCCCCGGTCCTGCCCTTGTCGACCCGCCGCAAGCTGGGGCCGATGGCCAACCGTCGAGGAACATCCGTGCGTCCGCGTCCGGCAGCGTGGCGAGCCGCCGGTCGGGCAACCGCAGCGTCTCCCCCCGCGTCCGCCATCAGCATCCAACCGGCGGCGGTATCGGCCACCAACAGCGGCGGCACCGCGTCGGGCCGGCGGGCGGCGATGCCATTGAGCCCCACCGCCAGGCGACACCGGTTTCTGTTCCAGCGTGATCCCCCAGGGGGATTCTTATCCCGCAACGGGATCACGATGAAAACGTGTCGCCGCCCCAGAGACGGCGTCCGGTAGCCGACAGGAGCCTGGCCTCGACACCGTCCCCGACGACCGCTGCCGCCGAACCAGGATGAACCATCCCAATGCGGCGAAGACGACGAGCAGCGCCACCGCGAACAGGGCCGTTCCGAGCCAATGCGGCACCGGGACAAGAAACGGGACTTGCTGGATGAGCAGACCCGCGCCGAGCGACGCTTGGCACCCACCGTTGCGGACCGGCAGAGACCGCTGACTCATCGTCGGTCGAACGAAGCGAAGCCGGGACAGGGGTGATCGACGCGTCACGGCGGTGTGGACACCGAGAACGATCAGAAGGAGGCCGCAGAAAGTCAGCACCAGGCGGGCAGCCACCAACAGGGGATCGGCGTCACTCAGGCTCATGCGGCAATCAATCAGCTGGATGTCAAGGCCGCAAGTCGATCTGGCCCCACCGAGGTCCGGACGGGCTGGCCCTCGACGACGCTCCGTCGCTGGTCGGGATGGGTGGGCGCGGCAGGTTTCGAACCTGCGACCCCTCGCTTGTAAGGCGAGTGCTCTCCCACTGAGCTACGCGCCCGGGCATCACAAGAACTGCCGGCCCGGCGGCGGCCAGTTTACCCTGCCGTCTCCGGCGCGGCGCGACCGAGTTCCCGGCGGTCGGCGACCGTACGGCCGGCAAGCGGACTGCCCCGGCCCGCGGGGCCCGCCGGACGGTAGCGGGTCCCGCAGGGTCGGACGCTGGTCAATCGGCCCGGAGGCTGGTCAGTTGTCCGTGACGCGGGTCAGTTGGCCAGGTCGGCCAGCGCCTTGCGCCACACGGCCTGGTCACGGGCCTGACCCGGCCCGTTCATCTCGGCGAAGCGGACCACGCCGGTCATGTCGATCAGGAACGTGCCCCGGTTGGCGATCCCGGCGGCGTCGTTGAACACCCCGTACGCCTGGGCGACCGCGCCGTGCGGCCAGAAGTCGGCGAGCAGCGGGAACTGGAAACCTTCCTGCTCCGCCCAGATCTTGTGGGTGTAGACGGAGTCCACGCTGACGGTGAGCGTCTGCACGTCGTCGTTGACGTAGGCGTCGATGTTGTCCCGGACCTCCAGCAGCTCGCCCTGGCAGGTGCCGGTGAACGCGAGCGGGTAGAAGATCAGCAGGACCGCCTGCCGACCCCGGAAGTCGGCCAGCCGCATCTCCTGGTTGTTCTGGTTCTTGAGGGTGAAATCCGGTGCCGGCGTGCCGACCTCGACGGGCATGTGCGCTCCTTCACTCACTTCTTGGCCTTGGCCCCACGGCGCAGTACCAGCCGTGCGGCACTCCAGTCCTTGCCGGCGTTGACCATGGAAGTCTGTTGCAGTCCGGCGCTGGGCGCGGACTCGCTGATGTCACTCGGCTCGACGTGGCCGTCACGCCCGGCCTTGGGCGTCAGCAGCCACACCACCCCGTTGTCGGCCAGCGGGCCGAGCGAGTCGACGAGCAACTCGAACAGGTCTCCGTCACCGTCGCGGTACCACAGCAGCACCGCGTCGACGACCTCGTCGGTGTCCTCGTCAACCAACTCGCCGCAGCGGTCGGTCAGGGCGTCGCGGAGATCCTGGTCGACGTCGTCGTCGTAACCCATCTCCATGACCACCATGCCCGGCTCGATGCCGAACCGGTCCGCCAGGCTCCGTACGCCGTCGGCGGCCTGACCAGCGGTCGCGCTCACTGTTACTTGCCTCCTCGTCTTGAGCTGCCGGTATCCGTCGGACACCGATAGCGGGTAGTTCACACAGTTGTGCCGCCCGGCGCAAGTGGCGCACCGAGTTCACCGGAATTTACCGTGCCAGCAGCGCTCGGGCACCCTGGGTGATGGCATCTTCGCCGACCAGCACCTGGTTGGCGACCGGGCCGAGGGGGACGTAGGTGTCCAATGCCGCTATCCGGGCAGCGGCTCCGACGTACCCGGCTTCGACCAGCGCTGCCAGCACCCCCTCACCGACCCCGCCGGAGCGGCGGGTCTCGTCGACCACCAGCACCCGGCCGGTCGCCGTCGCCTCGCGGATAATGTCGGCCACCGGCAGCGGCATGAGCCAGCGCAGGTCGACGACCCGGCAGCCGGCCCCTTCGGCGGCCAGCCGGGCCGCGACTCGCAACGACATCCGTACGCCGTTGCCGAAGGTGATCACCGTCAGGTCCTCGCCGCTGCCGACGGAGTAGCTGCGGGCCCGGCCGACCGGGATGTGCCGGGCGCCCCACTCCCCTGGCGGGGTGTACGGCGCCAGCCACAGTCCGTCATCCGGACTGTGCAGGTCACGGGTGTCGTAGAGGGCGACGGGCTCCAGGAAGACGCACACACTGCCGTCGACCGCCGCGCTGGCCAGGCAGGACCGCAGCAGCCCGGCGGCGTCGTCGGCCCGGGCCGGCACGGCCAGCACCAGGCCGGGGATGTCGCGCAGCACCGCAAGCGAGTTGTCGTTGTAGAGATGTCCGCCGAGGCTCTCCTGGTAGGCCAGACCGGGCACCCGCAGCACCATCGGGTTGCGGTAGCCGCCCCGGGAGAGGAACTGCAGCGCGGCGGCCTCACCGCGCAGCTGGTCCTCGGCGCTGTGCAGGTGGCTCAGGTACTGGATCTCCGGTACCGGCAACTGACCGGCCAGCCCGGCGCCGAGTCCAATGCCGAGGATCGTGGTGCCGTCGCCGGTGGTGTCGAAGACGCGGTGGACGCCGAACCGATCCTGCAGCCCGGCGGTGACGCCGTACACGCCGCCCTTGACGGCGACGTCCGCACCGAACACGGTCATCGCCGGGTACGCCAGTAAACCGTCGGCGAGCGCTGCGGTGATCGTCTGGGCCAGGGTCATTGGCCCGCGTTCCTCCGGCAGCCGGGTGCCGAGGGTGGTGGCGCGGGTGGTGGCCGCCGCTCCGGCCGCGCGGGCACCGGTGTCGGCGACCACCCGGGCGACCCGGATCGGCCGGCGCGGGGCGAGAGTGGCCACGACCTGTCCGGCGGTGTCGAGCTTGGCCTCCCCGATGACCTCCTCGGCGACCTTGCGCACCTGCCAGCCGACTTCGTCGTACCGGGAAATGATCTCGTCGGGGCTGGCCAGGCCGGCGGCGACCAGCAACCGCGCGCTGCCGACCAGCGGGTCTCGGGCGACGTCGCGGTCGATCTCCTCGGCCGACCGGTACGCCGATTCGACGTCGACGCCACTGTGCCCCATCAGCCGGACGGTGGACAGGTGCAGCACCGCCGGCCGGCGGTGCTCGCGGACCCAGGCGGCAGCCTCGGCGGCGACGTCGTAGGTGGCCGCCAGGTCGCACCCGTCGGCGGCGAAGTACCGCAGTCCTGGTCGGCAGCGCAGCGTCTCGGCGACCCAGCCGTCCGGCGACCGTACGCTGCCGCCCAGTCCGTTGTCCTCGCAGACGAACAGCACCGGCGTGGACAGCCCCGCGTGGTCGGCCCAGCCGGCGGTGTTGAACGCCGACGTGGCGGCGGCGTGGTTAACTGCCGCGTCGCCGAAGCTGCAGACCACGATGGCGTCGTCCGGCCAGGGCAGCCGGGGTTCCAGGTACGGCCGGCCGACTGCGGCTGACCGGGCCAGCCCTGGTTGACGTTGCCGGACGGTCGGCACCATCCGGCGCATCTGGTCGATGCCGAGCGCGGTCCCGACCGCCCGGGGCAGGTGCCCGCCGGCGGTGCCGGCGGTGGGCACGACGTTGATCGCGGTGTTGCCGAACACCTTGCCCCGGCCGCCGGTGGTCGGGTCGGAGGCGGAGGCGACGGCGCCGCGCAACACGTCCCAGGCGGCGTCGGTGACCGGGTCGGTGCCGGGTGCGCAAGCGTCGGTGCCGGCCACGGGGTCGGCCGCGTCGGAGCGAAGGCCCGGCTCGACGCCGGGCTCGTGGCCGGCGGCGAGGCCGGCCTGGGCGAGCCGGGCGCAGTAGAAGCCACCGGACCGGTAGTGCAGTAGCGCCGGGTCGGTCACCCGGACGGCAGCGGCCAGCGCCGCGTTGCCCTCGTGGCCGGACGAGCCGAGCGTGTAGAAACCTTCTCCGAAGCTGCGCAGCCAGCGTTTGGCCAGGTCGAGATGGCGGCTGGTGAGTTGGGCGTCGAACAGCGCCAGCGCGGACTGCCCGGTGAGCAGGGTGCCGTCGCGTACCGGTTGTTCGGGTGCCCGTCGGTCCGGCGCGGTGTCCATCGCGGCGACCGCGGTGCGGAACCGTTCGTCGAGGTCCTGCGGGGTGGTCACGTCGGACAGCATTACCGACGCCCGCCAGGCGCGGCCACCGGGCGGCGGACGGGCCGCCACTGGGCCGGGTCGGGGCAGACTGCAGCGCCGCTGGTGGCCGGGGAGGTCATGGTCGCGATGCTACGCGGCAGCCCGGCAAACGGCAGCGCAGCCGCGCCGCCAGGCGCGGCTTGGACACGGCAGCGCAGCCGCGCCGCCAGGGGGGTCACTTGCGGGCGGCGGATAGCATAAGGTTCAGTACGTTCTGAACGTTCGTAACAACCGTTGATCGTCACAGCCGTTGATCGTCACAGCCGTTGATCGTCAAACGCTTCGAGGCGCAGCGTCGACAACCCGAGTCAAGGAGGCGAGGTCCGATGGCTGACCCGGCCATCCGTACCGAGCAGTTGATCAAGACCTACGGCCGTAACCGCGGCCTTACCGGTCTCGACCTACAGGTCGAGACCGCCGAGGTGTACGGGTTCCTCGGCCCCAACGGGGCCGGCAAGTCCACCACCATCCGGCTGCTGCTGGATCTGATCCGCCCGACCAGCGGCACCGTGCGGGTGCTGGGGCTCGACCCGCACGCCGACGGTGTCCCGCTCCGCCGACGGATCGGCTACCTGGCCGGCGACTTCATCGTGGACGGCCGGCAGACCGGCCACGAACTCCTCACCTACCTGGGTAACCTGCGCGGCGGCGTGCCGAAGGCCCGGATCGCAGAGCTGGCCGACCGGCTCGACCTCGACCTCGGTCGGCGGATCAAAGGGTTGTCCAAGGGCAACCGGCAGAAGGTCGGCGTCGTGCAGGCCTTCATGCACTCCCCCGAGCTGCTCATCCTCGACGAGCCGACCAGCGGTCTGGACCCCTTCCTCCAGCAGGAGTTCGTCGCGATGGTCCGTGAGGCTAAGGCCGCCGGGCAGACCGTCTTCATGTCATCGCACGTGATGAGCGAGGTGCAGCAGACCGCCGACCGGGTCGGCATCATCCGCGACGGCCGGCTGATCACCGTCGAACGGGTCGAGGACCTACGGGAACGAGCGGTACGCCGGATCGAGATCGTCTTCGACGCACCGGCGCCGGTCGACGAGTTCGCGATGGTTCCCGGGCTCAGCGACGTCGTGGTGCGCGACAACCGGCTCAGTTGCCGGCTCGACGGGCGAGCCGATCCGCTGATCAAGGCGGCGAGCCGGCACACCGTCGTCAGTTTCCTGGCCGAGGAGCCCGACCTGGAGGACCTCTTTTTCACCTACTACGAGCGGACGGAGACCGACGGTGTTGCTGCGTAACCCGTTCACCAAAGCGCTGCGCGACAACCGCCGGTCCATGCTGGGCTGGGCGGTGTCGATCGCAGCGGTCGGCACCATGTACGCCGCGTTCTGGCCGACCATGCAGACACCGGAGATGGCGGATGCGCTGGCCGCGTATCCGGAAGGGATGCTGGAGGTACTCAACTTCGACGACGTCACCAGCCCTGCCGGCTATCTCGGCAGCGCCGTCTACGGGCTGCTCATCCCCCTGCTCGTTGCAGTGTTCGGGATCGCCGCCGGGGCCCGGGCGATCGCCGGTGACGAGGAGGCCGGGTCGCTGGACCTGCTGCTCGCCCACCCGGTCAGCCGGGCGCGGGCCGCGCTCCAGCGGTTCGCCGCGCTGGTGGTCGGACTGGTGCTCACCGGGGCGCTGCTGTGGCTGGCGCTGGTGGCGATCCGTGGTCCGGCCGAGTTCACCGCCGTCGGGGTCGCTGCGCTGGCCGCGATGACCCTGCATCTGGTGCTGTTCGGCACCGCGTTCGCCGCCCTGGCGTACGGCGTGGGGGCCGCTACCGGCAGCCGGGCGACGGCGCTCGGCGGCGGCGCGGCGGTCGCCGTGCTCGGCTACCTCGCCAACGCCGTCCTGCCCCAGGTCGACGCGTTGGCGTGGGCCCGCCACGTCTCCCCGTTCCACTGGTACCTCGCCGGCGATCCGCTGGTGAACGGGGTGCAGGTCGGCGGCGTACTGCTGCTCGCCGGCTTCGCCGCGGTCTGCGTCGCAGTCGGCACCTGGCGCTTCACCCGCCGCGACATCGCCGTGTGAGGATTCCGCCGGCTGGCCGGTCGGGTGGATGCGGCACCTGCCGTGCCCACCCGGCCGGACCGACCCGGCTGCCACACTGGCAGGCATGGACTCCGACGTGATCTCCATCCGGACCGGCTCCCGGCCCGTGGTGCGCGACATCACCGCCGAGGCGGGGCGGTTCGTCGCCGGACGCGGCGACGGGCTGCTGCACGTGTTCGTACCGCACGCCACCGCCGGCATCGCGATCATCGAGACCGGTGCTGGCTCCGACGACGATCTGCTCACCGCCCTGGACCAGCTGCTGCCCACCGACGACCGCTGGCAGCACCGGCACGGCTCGCCCGGGCACGGCCGGGACCATGTGCTGCCGGCGTTCGTCGCCCCGTACGCGACGTTGCCGGTGCTCGACGGCCGGCTCGCTCTCGGCACCTGGCAGTCGGTCTGTCTGGTCGACCCGAACGGGGACAACGCCGACCGCAAGGTCCGGTTCTCCTTCCTCGCCGGCTGACCCGCGCTGCCCGGAGCCGGTCGAAGTTACCGTCTGGTACCTGTGTCCCAGATCGCCTCTATGGCGACCGCACGTGACGCAACCGGCCTCCAGGGGGCAGGATGGTCAGCAGAGACCTATCCCACACACAACTGAGGGAACGCCTGTGGCCACGGAACGCAAGCGCCCGGTGATCAGCGACGGCCTGCCGAGCCAGCTTCCGGACATCGACCCTGAAGAAACCAGCGAATGGGTCGAGTCACTCGACGGAGTGATCGACGAACGCGGCGCCAAACGCGCCCGCTACGTCATGCTGCGCCTGCTCGAACGGGCTCGGGAGCGTCAGGTCGGGGTGCCGCCACTGACCACCACCGACTACATCAACACGATTCCGCCGGAACGCGAACCCTGGTTCCCCGGCGACGAGATGATCGAGCGGCGGATCCGCGCGTACATCCGGTGGAACGCCGCGGTGCTGGTGCACCGCGCGCAGCGGCCGGAGATAGGCGTCGGTGGCCACATCTCCACGTACGCCAGCGCGGCGTCCCTCTACGAGGTGGGGATGAATCACTTCTTCCGTGGCAAGCAGCACCCCGGCGGCGGTGACCACATCTTCTTCCAGGGGCACGCCTCCCCCGGCATGTACGCCCGCGCCTTCGTCGAGGGCCGGCTGTCGGAGCAGCGCCTCGACGGCTTCCGGCAGGAGCTGTCGCACGCCGGGCTCGGCGGCGGCCTGCCGTCGTACCCGCACCCGCGACTGATGCCGGACTTCTGGGAGTTCCCCACCGTCTCGATGGGCCTCGGCGCGATCAACGCCATCTACCAGGCCCGGTTCAACCGGTACCTGCAGCACCGGGGCATCAAGGACACCTCCGACCAGCATGTGTGGGCGTTCCTCGGCGACGGTGAGATGGACGAGCCGGAGTCGCTCGGCGCGATCGGGGTGGCCGCCCGCGAGGAGCTGGACAACCTCACCTTCGTGATCAACTGCAACCTGCAGCGGCTAGACGGCCCGGTGCGCGGTAACGGCAAGGTGATGCAGGAGCTGGAGGCGTTCTTCCGGGGTGCCGGCTGGAATGTGATCAAGGTCGTCTGGGGTCGGGAGTGGGATCCGCTACTCGCCGCGGACACCGACGGCGCGCTGGTCAACCTGATGAACACCACGCCGGACGGCGACTACCAGACCTACAAGGCCGAGTCCGGCGCGTACGTACGGGAGCACTTCTTCGGCCGCGACCCGCGTACCCGCAAGATGGTCGAAGGGCTGTCCGACGACGAGATCTGGAACCTCAAGCGCGGCGGACACGACTACCGCAAGCTGTACGCGGCGTACAAGGCAGCGACCGAGCACACCGGCCAGCCGACGGTGATCCTGGCCAAGACGATCAAGGGCTGGACGCTCGGCGAGCACTTCGAGGGCCGCAACGCCACCCACCAGATGAAGAAGCTGACCCTGGACGACCTGAAGACCTTCCGGGACCGGCTCTACCTGGACGTGCCGGACGAGCAGTTGGAAGCCAACCCGTACCTCCCGCCGTACCTGCGCCCGGCCGACGATTCCCCGGAAATGACCTACCTGCAGGAGCGCCGCAAGGCCCTCGGCGGGTACGTGCCGACCCGGCGCACCGCCGCCCGCCCGCTGGCGGTGCCGGGCAGTGAGCGGTTCAGTGACGTCAAACGCGGCTCCGGCAAGCAGAAGGTCGCCACCACGATGGCCTTCGTCCGGCTACTCAAGGACATCATGAAGGACCGCGAGTTCGGCAAGCGGTGGGTGCCGATCATCCCGGACGAGGCGCGGACGTTCGGCATGGACTCGCTGTTCCCGACGCATAAGATCTACTCACCGCACGGGCAGAAGTACACCGCGGTGGACCGGGAGCTGTTCCTGTCGTACAAGGAGTCGACCGCCGGGCAGATCCTGCACGAGGGGATCAACGAGGCCGGGTCGGTGGCGTCGTTCACCGCCGCCGGCACGTCGTACGCCACCCACGACGAGCCGATGATCCCGCTGTACATCTTCTACTCGATGTTCGGCTTCCAGCGCACCGGTGACGCGTTCTGGGCGGCGGCCGACCAGATGGCCCGCGGCTTCGTCCTCGGGGCCACCGCCGGGCGGACCACGCTCAACGGCGAGGGCCTGCAGCACGAGGACGGTCATTCGCAGCTGCTCGCCGCAAGCAACCCGGCGGTGGTCGCCTACGACCCGGCGTTCGCGTTCGAGATCGCCCACATCGTGGAGAACGGCCTGCACCGGATGTACGGAGAGTCGCCGGAGAACATCTTCTACTACCTGACGGTGTACAACGAGCCGATCGTGCAGCCGGCTCAGCCGGACGGGCTCGACGTGGAGGGCCTGCTCAAGGGGCTCTACCGGTACGCGGCGGCACCGCAGGTGAGCCGGGCCGACGGCGGCGAAGCGCCCCGGGCGACGATCCTCGCCTCCGGCACCGGTATGCAGTGGGCGCTCAAGGCGCAGCAGCTGCTCGCCGAGGACTGGGGGGTGGCCGCCGACGTGTGGTCGGTGACCTCCTGGACCGAGCTGCGTCGGGACGCGGTGGCCTGCGAGGAGCACAACCTGCTCAACCTGGGCGGTGAGACGCGGGTTCCGCATGTACGCACGGCGCTGGCCGACGCACCGCAGTCGGTGGTCGCGGTCAGCGACTGGATGCGGGCGGTGCCGGATCTGATCGCCCGGTGGATTCCGGGCGACTACACCTCGCTGGGCACCGACGGGTTCGGGTTGTCGGACACCCGGCACGCGTTGCGGCGCCACTTCCATGTCGACGCCGAGTCGGTGGCCGTGGCGACGTTGCGGCAGTTGGCGTTGCGCGGCGAGGTGCCGGCCGAGGTGCCGACTGGCGCCGCCAAGAAGTACGCGATCGACGACGTCAACGCCGCTCCGGTCGGGGAGACCGGCGGCGACTCCTGATCGATCCACGGCCGACCACGGCCGACGGGCCCTGGCGGGTGACCGCCGGGGCCCGTTCGCGCGGTCGGGTCGGTCAGCAGATGTTGGTCCGGTCGCCGGCGCTGGCGGCGTGCCGGGCGGCGGCCAGGTCGGACAGGCGCCCCAGGGAGGTCTCCAGGTCGGCACCGACCCGGTGCTTGCCGAGTCGCAGCAGGGTCGCGCTGACCTGGCCGGCCGGCCACCGTACGACGGTCAACCGCACGGCGGTGCCGTCCCCCTCCGGGGTGAGTTCGACCTGCACCTCGGTACGGGCCTCGGCTCGCAGGCCGGGGCCGGCGGCGCGTTCCCGCCAGGCGATCAGCTTGGGCGGCTGGAACTCGATGACCTCGGCGTCCGCGGCGGCGCCGTCCGAGGTGTGCACCCGCATCCGGCGGATGTCGCCGCCGATCACCTCGGCCTGGCGGACGCCGGCGAGCCAGTCCGCCAGCAACGCGGCCTGCCCGACCACCTCCCAGACGGTGTCGATCGGGGCCTCCGCCCGTCCGCTGCGTTCGATGAGGATCATCTGCCTGCCTGTCTCTGCCTGCTCGTCCTGACAGGCGCAGCCTAAATCACATTCTCCACAAAAGGTGCAGACTTCGCTGTTCGCCCGGCCGGCACCGCGACCGCCGCACGCCGACCGGGGCCGACCGGAGCCAACGGCAGTGACCGGACCTGGCCGTCGGGCGGGGATCGGCCGCCCGTAGGCTGGGGCCGTGACGGTACGCGTACGCTTCGCCCCATCCCCCACCGGTATGTTCCATGTCGGCGGTGCCCGGTCAGCACTGCAGAACTGGATCTACGCCAAGCAGCACGGGGGCGTGTTCGTACTTCGGGTGGAGGACACCGATGCGGCCCGCAACCGCCCCGAGTGGATCGAGGGGATCCTCAGCGCGCTGGACTGGATCGGCATCCGTCGTGGTTCGTACGAGGGGCCGTACTTCCAGTCGACCAACGCCGGCGAGCACCGCGCGGCGGCCGACCGGCTGCACCAGTCCGGGCGTGCCTACTACTGCGACTGCGCCCGCGCCGACGTGCAGGCCCGCACCGGCAGCGAGTACCGCGGGTACGACGGGTTCTGCCGCGACCGGGGTCTCGACGCCGGTGCTGGACGGGCCCTGCGGTTCCGCACTCCGGACACCGGCAGCACCACGGTCGTCGACCTGATCCGCGGCGAGCCGACGTTCGAGAACCAGTTGATCGAGGACTTCGTCATCGCCCGGGGCGACGGCTCACCGGTCTTCCTGCTGGCCAACGTGGTCGACGACATCTCCCAGGGGATCACCCATGTGATCCGCGCCGAGGAGCACCTGCCGAACACCCCGAAACAGCAACTGCTCTGGGCAGCACTCGGGGTCAAGCCACCGGTCTGGGCGCACGTACCGGTGGTCGTCAACGAGAAACGCCAGAAGCTGTCCAAGCGCCGCGACAAGGTGGCGCTGGAGGCGTACCGCGACGAGGGGTACCTCGCCGACGCGATGCGCAACTATCTGATGCTGCTCGGCTGGGCGCCGAGCAACGACCGGGAGATCGTGCCCTGGTCGGTGATCGAGGAAGAGTTCCGGCTGGAGGGGGTGAACCCGTCCCCGGCGTTCTTCGACGAGCGAAAGCTACGCGCCTTCAACGGCGAGTACATCCGGGCGCTGCCGGTCGAAGACTTCATCGCTGCCTGCCAGCCCTGGCTGACCGGGACTCCGTCGGCACCGGCGCCGACCGGCAGCGGTATCGCGCCGCCGCCGTGGCGGGCGACCGACTACGACCCGACGACGTTCGCGGCGGTCGCCCCGCTCGCTCAGACCAGGATCGCCGTACTCAGCGAGATCGTCGCCAACGTCGATTTCCTCTTCCTCGACGTCCCGGTGATCGACGACGCCGCGTGGGCAAAGGCGATGAAGGACGGCTCGGCCGACCTGCTGGACGCGACGATCGCCGCGTTCGCGGCGCTGCCGGACTGGTCCGCCGAGCCGTTGAAGGCGGCCCTGGAGCAGGTCGGCGCCGGTCGTGGCCTCAAACTCGGCAAGGCCCAGGCACCGGTACGGGTCGCGGTGACCGGCCGATCCGTCGGGCTACCGCTGTTCGAGTCGCTGGAAGTCCTCGGGCCGGAGCGCACGTTGCGTCGGCTGCGCGACGCGCGCGCCCGGCTCGACTGACGCTGCGACGGTCAGGTCAGGTGCTACGGCGGCGGACGAAGAACGCTCCGGCCGCCACGGCGACCAGCAGGACGACGGCACCGACCAGCCACGGCCACCAGGGCGTCGACTCGGTGGAGCTGGTCGCCTGCGGAGTCGGCGCCGGGGTCACCTCCGGTGTCGGTTCGGCGGCGGTGGGGCTGGGCACCCCGGTCGGTGACGGATCAGCGGTCGGCTCGACACCGACCGTCAAAGTGAAGGCAAGTGTGCCTTTGACCCAGTGCCCATCAGTAGACAACACATTGTAGTCCACTGTGTATTCGCCGACGGGTCCGGGACGGAACGGCACGCTCACCGCCTTGCCGTCCACTACGGGCGCCCCGGTGGACGCCGCAGCGCCGTCCGGACCGGTCACACTCAGTTCGGTCTGCTCCTGGTTGAGATTGGCCAGAAAGGTGAGGCGGACCGTCTCGGGTGCCTGCGCAAGCTCCGCGCCGTCAGCCGGATCGCTCCCAGTCAGCACGTTGTGCGCCTGGGCCGGTGCTGCCCCGAGCAGCACCGCGAGCATCCCGACGAACACCGCGAGCAACACCCCTGGTACGCGTACCACCCTGTCCCCCACCTGTTGCGATCGCCCGATACGATCGGTCGCCAGACAACGTACCGGGCCGCCATCGGCCGACCTCCCTGGTTGGTCGGTCACCGGTCGTCGATAGTTCCCGAAAAATCCGTCCAGCGGGTGCAACCGTCCAGGGTCATGCGGAGTCTCTCACAGTGAGGGTCCGCGCCCCCGCCCGCCGCTGATTACGTCGGGCAGCCATCGGGTAGTGAGCACATCGACTAGGGACCTGACCTCCGCGGGGCGAGGGAGTTGACCATGGGACAGCGGGCAGCCAGCCGTCTCTTAGCGGCCGGTGCGCTGCTCCTGGCATTCGGCACGTCCATTTTGTCGGCGAACCGGGTGTACGCGGCACCACCTGCACCAACGACCGTCACCATCGAAGGTGACGACCTGCCGGAGCCGCTCGCCGTGCACGCCGACGCCGACGCCGAGTTGTTCGCGGCCGTGCTGAGCCAGGTCAGCTGGCTCACCGGACCGGGTCAGACCAGTTCCCCGGAGCCGGGTGACCTCGGCCCGAAGTACCTGGTCGTGGTCATGGTGGCGGACGAGCCACACCGCACCTACGAGCTGTATCCGCTGGCCGAGGGTGGCCCGCGCGCGTTCCGACCGGCGGAGCAGCCCGGTGACGGCAAGACCACGGCCGGCTGGTTCTTCGGCCGGCTGACGATGTCCGAGACGCTGCGGGCGGCCGGCGCACCGCTGCCGGCCCGCCCGGACAGCATCAGCGGTGGCATCGGCGGCGGTGAACGGGTGATCCCGGAGGACGCGCTCAACCCAGGTGAGGACATCGACAAGATGCTCACCGACCTGCGACAGGTCATGATGCTCAACGCCGCCGTGGTAGTCGGCATCACCCTGGGTATCGCGGGGATCGCCCTGCTGGTACGCCGCCGGACCAGGTGACCGGCCGGGCCGTGCAGGTGACCGGCCGGGCCGTGTCAGCACCAGCGGTGCGGCGGGCGTTCCCGACGTACCACCCGGGAGTTCGGCCGGACCCCGAGGTGACGGTGCGCGCTCGCCCAGCCCCGTTGCCCCGCGCAGCAGGTCGACGGCGGCCGCGGGTCGGCCGGGCCGCCCCGGCCGGTTCCCTGCCCGGTCAACGTCCGACCGGGTGACGGTTGGTCCCGCTCCCCCGGATGGTCCCGCTCGACGCCGCCGCTGTGGCCAGCCCCCAGGTACGCCATCACGAACTCCTCACCTCGCACGAGCCGTCCCGAGACGACACCTTGCCAGGTACCAGGCCGGCCGCCGCCGGCCCCCCCGCCCGTGGTGACCAGAGGCGGGCAGCCAGCGCCACCACCGTCACCGCCGCCAAGGCGCCGCCGATCACGTCGACCGGCCAGTGCGCGAGCAGCACCAGCCGGGTCGCCGCGATGAACAGCGCGCCAGCTCCGGCGAGCACCGCCACCAGCAACCGCCCGGTACGCCGTACCCCGGGCCAGACCAGCAGGACGACCGCGAACGCCGCAGCCGCGGCGTTGGTGGTGTGCCCGCTGGGGAAGCCGTTGGCGGCGATCGTCACGAAGCCGTCCGCCGGGCGGGGCCGGTGCAGCAGCCACTGCCCCAGTTGCCAGCTGACCGGGGCCGCGACGGTCACCGTCGCGCAGAACCAGGCCCGGGGCCGGTCCCGGCGCAGGGCGAACAGGGTGGTCGCGGCGACTCCGACGGCCAGGAACGACAGCGTCGCCGCCAGATCGGTGGCGGCCCGCAGGACCGCCACCAGCGTCGGCCGGTCGGCGGCGTAGGCCCGCAGCCCGTCGGTCACCGGGGCGTCCAGTCGGGCGACCAACGCGGGAGCCACCACCAGACCGGTGGTCAGCGCCGCGAGGACGAGCAGGGCCAGCAGCGGTACGACCAGCGGCGGACGGGCGATCATCAGCACATGTTGGCACGGCCGGCGCGGGCGTGCCCGCTGGCCGTGACACCCTGACGGGGTGGCGACCAAGCGCAACGACGCCGGGCTCACCGCGACCCTGCGTCGTATCGAGCGGTCGGCCGGGGCACTGGCGACCGCGAGCGTGGCCCGGATGGACGAGACCCTGCCCTGGTTCCGGGAGCTGCCCGCCGACCAGCGTTCCTGGGTGATGGTGATCGCCCAGGCCGGGGTGCGGTCCCTGGTGGAGTGGCTGCGCGACGGTGGCGGCGCGAACGGGAGCCCGCAGGAGGTCTCCGACGAGGTCTTCGCCGCGGCGCCGCGGGCGCTGGCCCGGTCGATCAGCCTGCAGCACACTGTCGCCCTGATCAAGGTCACCATCGACGTGGTCGAGGCGCAGGTGCCGCACCTGGCCGCGACCGGCGAGGAGTCGCTGCTGCGCGAGGCGGTGCTGCGGTTCTCCCGGGAGATCGCCTTCGCCGCCGCCCGGGTGTACGCGCGGGCGGCGGAGTCGCGCGGCGCCTGGGACGCCCGGCTGCAGGCGCTGCTGGTCGACGCGCTGCTGCGCGGCGACTCGTCGGACGTGCTGGCCAGCCGGGCCGCCGCGCTGGGCTGGACCGATGCCTCGCCGGTGTCGGTGGTGGTGGGGCGGTCACCGGGCGGCGAGGTCAGCGCGGTTCTGCAGATCGTCTACCGGGCCGCCCGGCGGATCGGGGTGGAGACGATCGGCGGCGTGCACAATGACCGGCTGGTGGTGGTGCTGGGCGGGGCGGCCGATCCCGCGGCGGCGACCGGCAAGCTGCTGAGCGCGTTCGGCGCCGGCCCGGTGGTGGTCGGACCGATGGTGGCCAGCCTGGACGAGGCGACCGAGTCGGCTCGGGCGGCGCTGGCCGGATACCGAGCGGCGCCGGCCTGGCCGGCGGCGCCCCGCCCGGTCGCGGCGACCGGTCTGCTGCCGGAGCGGGCCCTCGCCGGTGATCCCGAGGCCCGCCGTCGGCTGCGCCGCGACGTGTACGGAACCCTGGTCCGGGCCGGCGGGCAACTGCTGGAGACCCTGGACGCGTTCTTCGCCGCCGGGGCCGTGCTGGAGGCGACAGCGCGGGCACTGTTCGTACATCCGAACACGGTGCGTTACCGGATGCGGCGCATCGGTGAGGTGACCGGGCTGTCGCCGTTCGCCGCCCGCGACGCGTACGCGCTGCAGATGGCCCTGGCGATCGGCCGGCTGGATCCCCCGCCGCTGCTGCGCACCTCGCCTGACTGAACGCGCTTCCGAGCAACATTTGCGGGCAAAAGACGTGCACATCCGACGATATTTGTAGGAATCCTCCAACGGCGGTAGTGCGGATTGGTATCTCAGCGCACCCAAGTGACCCGTGGGTATCAGGAAGAGTCATAGCCGTGCTCGCCGTACTCTCCCCCGGCCAGGGGTCCCAGAAGCCCGGCTTCCTCACCCCGTGGCTCGACCTGCCCGGCGCCGAGGCCCGCCTGCGGTGGTGGTCCGCGCTCGCCGGGGTCGACCTGGTGCACCTCGGCACCACCGCCGACGCCGACGAGATCAAGGACACCGCTCGCACCCAGCCGCTGCTGGTCGCCGCGGCCCTGCTCGCCGCCGAACACCTGCCTGGCGGATTACCGGCCGGGCACCGTCGGGGCGGGCTGTACGACGTCGCCGTCGTCGCCGGTCACAGCGTCGGCGAACTCGCCGCCGCGTCGCTGGCCGGGGTCCTGCCCGCCGAGTCGGCCATCACGCTGGCCGCGGTCCGGGGCCGGGAGATGGCCGCCGCCTGCGCGCTGGAACCCTCCGGGATGGCCGCCGTGCTCGGCGGCGACCGGGACGAGGTGCTGGCCGCGATCGACCGTCACGGACTGCACCCGGCGAACCACAACGGAGCCGGTCAGATCGTGGTGGCCGGAGCCACCGGCCAACTGGAGAAGTTCGTCGCCGAGCCGCCGGCCCGGGTCCGGGTGGCGGTGCTGCAGGTAGCCGGGGCGTTCCACACCCCGTACATGGCCCCGGCCGAGCAGGCGCTCGCGAGCGTCGCCGCCGGGATCATCCCGGCCGACCCCACCCGAATTCTGCTGTCCAACCTGGATGGCGCGGCCGTCGACCACGGCCGGGAACTGCTGCAACGCCTCGTCCGGCAGGTGACCGCACCGGTGCGCTGGGATCTGTGCATGCACACCCTGGCGGACCTCGGTGTCACCGGAATACTGGAGCTGCCACCGGCCGGCACCCTCGCCGGTCTGGTCAAGCGGGAGTTCAAGGACCGCGGCGTGCCGGAGATCGTCACCCTGAAGACCCCGGACGACCTGCCTGCGGCGCGGGCCCTGATCGCCCGGCACGGAATGGCCCCCAGCCACGAGCCCACCAGGCAGTTCCGGATCGTCGTGTCGGCCAGCGCCGGCACCTTCGAACCAGCTGCCGGACTCGCCGAGGGCGACCCGCTCACCGCCGGTCAGATCATCGGACACGTCACCACCCGGCAGGGTCCGGTCGAGGTCGCCGCACACGACGCTGGTGTGCTCACCGAATGGCTCGCCCACCACGACGACCCGGTCGCACCGGGCCAGCCGCTGGCCCGGATCAGCGGTTCCGCACTGTGAGCGCGCGCCCCGACAGCGCGCCGGGAAAGGCAGCAACCATGACCGGATCGCAGATCGTGGCACTCGGGCACTACCAGCCCTCCCGGGTGGTCACCAACGACGAACTCGCCCAACTGGTGGAGACCGACGACGCCTGGATCCGGGACCGTGTCGGTATCGTCACCCGCCGGATCGCCGACTCGGAGACCGTCGCCGACATGGCCTCGGCGGCGGCCGAGAAGGCGCTGGCCAACGCCGGCCTCACCGCGGTCGACATCGACCTGGTGGTGGTAGCGACCTGCACCGCCATCGACCGCAGCCCGAACGTCGCCTGCCGGGTCGCGGCCCGGCTCGGCATCACCGCCCCAGGCGCGTACGACATCAACACCGCCTGCTCGGGCTTCAGCTACGCGCTCGGCACCGTCGACCACGCCGTACGGGCCGGTGCCGCACGCAACGCCCTCGTCATCGGCGCGGAGAAGCTCTCCGATTTCACCAACTGGACCGACCGCTCCACCTGCATCATCTTCGGCGACGGCGCCGGTGCCGCCGTGGTCACCGCCACCGGCGGCAACGAGCCGGCCGGGATCGGACCGGTGGTCTGGGGCTCGGTTCCGGACAAGAGCGACGCGGTACGCATCGAGGGTTGGCGGCCGTACATCGAGCAGGAGGGCCAGTCGGTGTTCCGGTGGGCGACCACCGCGCTCGCCCCGTTGGCCCTGCAGGCCTGCGAGCGCGCCGGGGTCGACCCGACGGAAATCGCCGCCTTCGTCCCCCACCAGGCAAACGCCCGGATCATCGACGGCATCGCCAAGCGGCTCGGGATGCCCGGCGCGGTCGTCGCCAAGGACATCGTCGAGTCCGGAAACACCTCGGCGGCCAGTGTGCCGTTGGCGCTGTCGAAGCTGGTCGAGCGGCGGGAGATCCCGTCCGGCGCCCCGGTGCTGCTGTTCGGCTTCGGCGGTGGACTCACCTACGCCGGGCAGGTCGTCCGCTGCCCGTAAGCTCCTACCGCCCGCTCCGAGGTGGAGCGGGCCGCCCGCCGATCCGGCAGGCATCATTGGTTCAACCGAGAGGAAAGTAGAAACCCATGACCCGTGACGAGATCACCGCCGGCCTCGCCGAGATCCTCGAAGAGGTCGCCGGGGTCAACCCGGACGACGTGGCCGGCGACAAGTCGTTCACCGATGACCTGGACGTCGATTCGCTCTCCATGGTCGAGGTCGTGGTGGCCGCCGAGGAGAAGTTCGGCGTGAAGATCCCGGACAACGAGGTGCAGAACCTCAAGACCGTCGGCGACGCGGTCGCCTACATCGAGACGCAGGCGTGACGATGGTCGACGTCGTCGTCACCGGGCTCGGCGCGACGACCCCGCTCGGCGGGGACGTCGCGGCGACCTGGGATGCCATGCTCAACGGCAAGTCCGGAGTCGACAAGCTCACCCACGACTGGGCCGCGCAGCTGCCGGTCCGGATCGCCGCCGAGTTGGCGTCCGAACCCGCCGAACGGTTGGACCGGGTCAAGCTGCGCCGGCTGGACCGATCCGAGGCGATCGCGCTGATCGCCGCAGGTGAGGCGTGGACGGACGCTGGGCTGGACGACGCCGGCGTCGACCGGGAACGGCTCGGCGTCAGCATCGGTTCCGGCATCGGCGGCGCGCTCACCCTGCTCGCCCAGGACGACATCCTGGAAGCCTCCGGGCCCCGACGGGTGTCGCCGCACACCGTACCGATGCTGATGCCCAACGGCCCGGCCGCCTGGGTCGGGTTGGAGTTCGGTGCGCAGGCCGGCGTCCACTCGGTCGCCAGCGCCTGCGCGACCGGCGCGGAGGCGATCGCGCTCGGCCTGGACATGATCCGGGCCGGCCGGGCCGACGTGGTGATGGCCGGCGGCACCGAGGCCGTGGTGCACGGCCTGCCGATCGCCGGTTTCGCCGCGATGCGGGCCATGTCCACCCGCAACGACGACCCGGAACGGGCGTCGCGACCATGGGACAAGGCCCGCGACGGGTTCGTCCTCGGTGAGGGTGCCGGCGTCGTGGTGCTGGAACGGGCCGAGCACGCGGCGGCCCGCGGCGCCCGGGTGTACGCCCGGCTCGCCGGGGCCGGGCTCACCTCCGACGGGTACGACATGGTGCAGCCGCACCCCGAAGGGCTCGGCGCGGCCCGGGCGATCCGGCTGGCCCTCGCCGACGCCGGAGCATCCGGCGGCGACATCGTGCACGTCAACGCGCACGCCACCTCGACCCCGGCCGGCGACCTCGCCGAGCTGGTGGCGCTACGCGAAGCGATCGGCGACCACCCGGTGCTGACCGCGACCAAGTCGATGTCCGGCCATCTGCTGGGTGCGGCCGGCGCGTTGGAGTCGATCGCCACCATCCTGGCGATCCGCGACAGCGTCGTCCCGCCGACAATCAACCTGGACGACCCGGACGACCAGCTCGACCTCGACGTGGCAGCGCAGAAGGCTCGACCGATGGACGTACCCGCCGCGTTGAACAACTCGTTCGGATTCGGTGGGCACAACGTCGCGCTCGTCTTCACCCGGGTCTGATAGCCGACCGGGTCACGACGACAGCCGGCGGCGCTCCGGCCCGCCACGGCCGGAGCGCCGCTGGCGCCTGGTCGACGCGCGTTGTCAGCCGGTGCAGCTGGTGGCGGGCAGGGCGGACACTGGCACCGGCAACCGGCCGGGCGCCGGTACGGCACCCCGCAGTACGTCGGCCAGCGCGGACATCGACGCCGGGCTCGAGGAGTAGGTGGCCAGCAACGTCGCGGACCGGGCCTCGGCAAGCAGGTGCGGGGTGTCCATGGCAACAGTCACCGCCGCGTCGACGTTCAGGTCGGACGGGCCGTCGCCGTAGCCGACCAGGTGCACGACCGTACCGCCCTGGCCGACCACCTCGACGCCGGCGGCGCGCAACTCCTCGATCAACAGCGCCCGGGTACGCTCCCGGCCACCCGAGGCGGTGACGGTCACCGGCCCGTCGACCCCGGCGCAGTTCCCACGCACCTGGGTAACGGCGGCGGCGGCCAACCGCCGGGCGGCTGCGTAGTGGTCTTCGGCACCGAGCACCGTCATCGGCGGGGTGGGCTCCTCGGCGAGCCGCTGTTTGAGGGTCAGCACCCGGGTGACCGCCTGCACAAGTCGCGCCCGGGGCAGTGACCCGTCGCGCAGCGCGGCGAGCAGACCCTCGTATGCGGCCGTCACGTCCGGCGGCATGAGGATCAGGTCGTTCCCGGCGTTGATCGCCGCGACGGCCGCGTCGCCGGGCGACAACACGCGGGCCGGCGCCATGTTCATCCCGTCGGTGACCACCACCCCGTCGAAGCCGAGTTCGCCGCGGAGCAGGTCGGTGAGGACCTTGCGGGAGAACGTCGCCGCCACCCCCGGGTCGACCGCCGCGACGTCCAGGTGTCCGGACATCACCAGGCCGGCGCCGGCGTCGATGCCGGCCACGAACGGCGGCAGGTCGGCGGCGACGAGAGCGGTCCGGTCCTGGTCGAGCACGGGCAGGTCGCCGTGGGAGTCGACAGCGGTGTGGCCATGCCCCGGGAAGTGCTTGAGGGTGGCCGCGACGCCGGCCGCCTGCAGGCCGCGGACGGCGGCGGCGACCTGTCCGGCTGCCGCGTCCGGGTCGGCGCCGTACGACCGGGAGCCGATCACCGTGCTGTTCACCCCGAGGACGTCGGCTACCGGCGCGAAGTCGACGTTGACGCCGAGCGCCGCGAGTTCGGTACCGGCCGCCCGCCAGGCCGCCTCGGTCAGCTCCGGCTGCCCGGCCGCACCGGCTGCCATCGCGCTGGGCAGCAGCGTCACCCCCTGGTTGATCCGGGTGACGATGCCGAACTCCTGGTCGGTGCCGATCAGCAGCGGCAGCTCGCCGACGCCGTCGGGCAGCTCGGCGGCGGGCAACCGCCCGGCGGCGTCCTGCAGCCCGGTGGTCAGCTCCCGCACCTGGGTGGTGCTGTCGACGTTGGTGGTGGGTTGGTTGCTGCCGGTCGGGTCGTCGGCCGAGAAGCCGACCAGGATCAGGCCACCGACCCGGTAACGGTCGATCATCTCAGCCGGGGTGTCGACTCCGGCGAGCTGCTGGTTACCGGCCGCCGACCCCGGCGAGACCTCGGTCGCGGACGCTCCGTACGCGTACGGCATCAGCACCTGACCGACCAGGTCCTCGTCACTGAGAGTCGCGGTCAGCTGGGCGGCCGGCGACGCTGCAGGGCTGGCTTTCGGTTCGCCGGAAGGGCCTTTTGGACTGCTGGGAGTGCTGGCTTCAGGCCGGTCGCCGGGTCCGGCGCAGCCGCTGGTGACACCGAGGATAGCCAGCAGAACGGAGGCGATGGTTACGCGGGGTGAGGGGAGCACACCGGCCATCCCATCAGGCTACGGTCGCGGCGGCAACCCGTGGCCGGCTGGCGTAGGTTCGTGCCCGGCTCACCCGGCCGGGTCTCTCACCCGGTGACCGGGTCAGCCCACCCGGGTGAGCAAAGTCACCGGCGCTCCTTCACCGGCGTGCCGGTACGGCTCGAGTTCGGTGTCCCAGGCGGTGCCCATCGCCTTGTCGAGGGCGTGCGCGACCGCTTCGGGAGCCGGCGACGCCGCGATGATCGCCCGGATCCGGTCCTCGCCGAGCTGGATGTCCCCGGCCGCCCCGATGGTGGCCCGGAACAGGCCGCGACCGGGTACGTGCATGAACCGCTCCCCGTCGGCACCCGGGCTGGGTTCCTCGGTGACTTCGAAGCGGGTCATCGGCCACTGTCGTAGGGCAGCGGCCAGCTCGGCCCCGGTCCCCGCCCGGCCGGTCCAGCTGCACTCGGCACGTCGGCCGTTCGGATCAAGCGGCTGAGCGGTCCAGTGCAGGTTTACCGGCGCGACAAGGACGCGCGATATCGCCCATTCGACGTGAGGGCACACGGCGAGCGGGGTCGAGTGGACGTATACGACGCCACGCGTTGGCACGGTGACCTCCCGGAGAGCGAGGTGCGTCTTCCCCTACGACCTCGACCACCGGGCGGTGGGACCAATGATGACTGGTGTGACGGGTGATGCGCCAGTTAATCGGCGAACTGGTCACGGAAATTGTCGCCGCCCGACTCCTCGGGTCCGCCCCGCCGCTGGGAATGCCGGCTCCGGGTGCGTCGTTGTCCCTGCTGGTCGGCCGGAAACCATGGCCGAGCGCAAGGTGGCCGAGCCGATCTGCGGCCAGCCGTCCGGTAAGATGAGGGCGGCGTATGCCCGACACCCAACGAACCCGTTCGTGTGATCAGCCGCACCGCCAGCCCTGCCCGTACCACCAGACTTGCCCGTACCACCAGTCCTGTCCGTACCGTCAGTCCTGCAAGGGAGTCCCCCCGTGGCGAGCAACACCTCCAAGACCGCGCGCGCGTCAGTCCGCGCCGGCCAGGCCGGTCAGGGTGGTGCCCTGAGCGTCCTCGGCGAGTTCAAGTACCTGATCCCGCTCAACGGCGGCAAGCACGCCTATGTCCGCAACCTCACCAACGGGAAGACCGCTCACCTGCGTACCGACTCGGACGCGTTCGTGGAGGAGATCCGGTCGCTGGCCGGTGCCGGCCACGCCGCGAAGATCCGGTTGGAGATCAACGCGCTGGCGGCCGCCCACCCGGGTCACGGCTGGGAGCTGACCGAGAAGCGGCTCGTCGAGGCCGGGGTCTTCGAGGCCTGAGCATGATCTGACGGGTCGGCGACGACCCGGACCTTGGACGGCCCCGCCGGGCGACACGCCCGGCGGGGCCGTTTCCGTCGCTGGTGGTGGCGGTGGCTGCTCAGTTGAGCAGTTCCACCTGACCGTTTCCGAGGTCGTAGACCCCGCCGGTGACGTCGATCCGCCCGTCCGCGAGCGCCGCGGCGAGCAACTCCACCTGCCGCAGCCGATGCACGGTCCGCCGCACATTGGCCCGTACTGCGAGGGGCTGCACGTCGGGGTGCCCGACACCGACCTCGGTCACCGCCGGAGCGATCTGCTCCACCAGGTACCCGATGCTGCCGGCCGGGCGGCTGCCGGTGCGTTGCGCGCTGATGGTCGACGCCACCGCTCCGCACCGCTCGTGTCCGAGCACGATGACCAACGGCACACCCAACGCGCCGACGGCGAACTCGATCGACCCGACGATCGCCTGGTCCAGCACCTGAGCGCCGGACCGTCCGACGCAGATCGAGCCGAAGTTCTGATCGAAGATCGCCTCCAGCGGCACCCGCGAGTCGATGCAGCCGAGCACGAACGCGATCGGATGCTGCTCGCCGAGCGCCGCGCTGGCCGCAGCCGCCGACACGTCGTGACCGTGCCGTGGTCGTCCGGTGACGAAGCGCTGGTTGCCGGCCAGCAGCTCAGCCAGCGCCTCGGCCGGGCCGGGGTGATCGGGTGGTGGCGGGCCGGACGGACGCGGTGCCCGGGAGTCCGGCATCGGGAACGACGGTGACGACATGGTTGCAGCGTGGCGTGCTACTGGCCGGTCGGGAAGGCAGTTGCGAGTCTTCTCACCGTGCTGGTTCCAGATCCGACCTACCGGGGTGCGTCCAAGTCGGGACCGCCAGCGACATCGGCGGCGGTGACGAACGGTGGGCAGGCCTCAGAAGTTCAGCGTCCGGCTACCGGACGGAGCGGTGCTGCGCGGGCGGTCGAGCGGCCCGGGCGCTGCGGAACTGGCGCCCGGTCGCCCGGCTGGTCCGGCTCTACGAGGTGCCCGGAGCCGGCGTGCTGGCCAGGTGCGGCACCTGGCGACCCCATCCGGGCTCGGCAGGGCGGAGCGCGGTCGCCGGGTGCCCCGGGAGCCGGCACCGGGCTGGCGCGCGGACGGTAACGTCGTTAGGCTGCCGGGTCCGATCACGTGACGGGGTCACCACGCTCCGCCGTCGCTGCCCGGCGCCGTGACCGTCCGCCGACGGACCGGCCGCCCTGCCCCGGCCGGCCCGCCCTCGCCCAGGAGCCGCAGCGTTGACCGACGCCACCACGTTGGACCAAGAAATCGCCGCCGAGCAGCGGCACGTCGACCGGGTCTACGCCCGGTTGGCGCAGCTACGCCAGGACGCGGTACGCGCCGAGCGGGACGGCTACCGCCTCGCCCGGGTGGGCAACGTCGGCGCCCTGGTGGAGCGCGACGCGATGGTCTTCCACGCGGCCCGGCGGCGGCATCTGCTCGACGCCGAGCACGAAGGGCTGGTGTTCGGCCGGCTCGATCTACGCGACGGCGCGGTGTTGCACGTGGGTCGGCTCGGCGTGCGCGGCGAGCGGGCCGAGCCGCTGCTGATCGACTGGCGTGCCCCGGCCGCCGCCGCGTTCTACCAGGCGACGCCGGCCCGACCGCGGGGCGTGGTGCGGCGGCGCACCATCCAGTCCCGGGGCGAGCGGGTCACCGGCGTCTCCGACGATCTGCTCGATCCGGCGGCCGCGCCGGCCGGGATGCGGGTGGTCGGCGACGGCGCGCTGCTGGCCACCCTGGCCCAGGCCAAGGGACGTGGGATGCGCGACATCGTGGCCACCATCCAGCAGGAGCAGGACCAGGCGATCCGGTCGCCCGCCACCGGGGTGACGATCGTCTCGGGCGGCCCTGGCACCGGCAAGACCGCGGTCGCGCTGCACCGGGCGGCGTACCTGCTCTATTCGGACCGGAGCCGGTTCGCTGGCGGCGGCATCCTGGTCGTCGGCCCGACCGGTGTCTTCGTCGAGTACATCGCCGCGGTGCTGCCGGCCCTGGGCGAGGAGAGCGCCACCCTGAGGTCGTTGGGGTCGCTGCCACCGGGAGTGTCGGCGACCCGGACGGATCCAGCGGCGGTCGCCGTGCTGAAGGGGTCACTACGGATGCGGCGGGTACTGGAACGGGCGGTACGTGACGCGGTACCGGACGGGCCGACCGAGCTACGCCTGCTCTACCGGGGGCAGTTGCTGCGGCTGCGCGGCCCGGAGCTGGACGGCATCCGAGCCCGCGCGCTGCCCCGGGGCGCACGGCGCAACGAGGTCCGGCGGGCCGGTATCGACGGGTTGTTCGAGGCGTTGTGGGCGCAGGCCCGGCAGTTGGTGGCCCCGGCCCGGCTGCCCGGCCAGGCCGAGTTCGAGGACGAGTTGTCGGACCGGGACGATTTTCGGGACTTCCTGCGGGCCTGGTGGCCCCGGCTGCTGCCGCGACACGTGCTGGGCTGGCTGGCTCGGCCGGACCGGCTGCGTCGGTACGCGCGGGGAGTGCTCGACCCGGCCGAGATCACGGTGCTGGCCGATTCGTTCGGTGACCTGGCGGACAACGGGCTGACGATCGCGGACGTGGCGCTGCTGGACGAGTTGGACGAACTGCTCGGCCGGCCACCCCAGCCCCGCCGCCGGCACCGGGATCCGTTCCAGATGGCCGGCGGGGTGCGTGAGGTGACGACCTTCGCCGACCGGGACCGGGCGGCCCGTGCCGCCGCCCGGGAGCGGCCGGCCGACTACCGGGAGTACGCCCACGTGGTGGTCGACGAGGCACAGGACGTGTCGCCGATGCAGTGGCGGATGATCGGGCGCCGGGGCCGGCTCGCCTCCTGGACAGTGGTCGGAGATCCGGCGCAGACCGCGTGGACCGGAGATCCGGCCGAGCTCGCCCAGGCCCGGGACCGGGCGTTGGGGCGGCGGCCGCAGCGGGAGTTCCAGCTGACCACGAACTACCGCAACCCGGCGGAGATCTTCGAACTGGCCGCCGAGGTGATCCGCGAGGTCGCTCCGGACGCCCCGTTGCCGACGGCGGTCCGATCGACCGGGGTGGCGCCGCGCCGGGACCGGGTAGCTGCGGCGGTGCTGCCGGCTGCCGTCCGTACCGCGACCGCCGAGATGCTGGCCGCCGTGGAGGGGACGGTCGGCGTCATCGCCGCGGTGGCCCGGCGGGACGAGGTCGCCGGCTGGCTCGGCGAGCTGACGACCTCCCGGCTACAGGTGGTGTCGAGCCTGCAGGCGAAGGGCATGGAGTACGACGCGGTGGTGCTGGTGGCCGGCGAGGAGATCCGTGCCGAGTCCGAGGCCGGGGTGCGCACGCTCTACGTCGCGCTCTCCCGGGCGACGCAGCGGCTGGTCACCATCGGCCTCGACCCGGAGTCGACTGCACATATTGCTATGTGAGCATTAGTCTACTGACGAGACGCCGGGCAACGGAGGGTGGCAGGCGTGGGAGTCGGACACGATCACAGCGCCGGGAGCACCGGCCAGCGACACTACGGGCGTCTCTGGGCCGCCTTCGCCCTGCTGGCGGGCTTCATGGTCGTCGAGGCGGTCACCGCGCTGGCCACCGGCTCCCTGGCGCTGCTGTCCGACGCCGGGCACATGTTCACCGACGTGCTCGGCATCGGCATGGCGCTCGCGGCGATAGCCGCGACTCGGCGACCGACCGGGGAGCCGCAGCGAACCTTCGGCCTCTACCGCCTCGAGGTGCTGGCCGCGCTGGCGAACGCCGTACTGCTCGCCGGGGTCGCGCTCTACGTCCTGGTGGAGGCGGCCCGCCGGTTCGCCGATCCAGAGCCGGTGACGGTCGGCCCGATGCTGATGGTGGCGGTCGCCGGACTGCTCGCCAACATCGTCGCCTTCGCCCTGCTGCGCCAGGGGGCCGGGGAGAGCCTCAACGTACGGGGCGCCTACCTGGAGGTACTCGGCGACCTGCTCGGCTCGGTGGGGGTGCTGGTGGCCGCCACGGTGATCGCCACCACCGGCTGGTGGTACGCCGACCCGCTGGTCGCCGTCGGTGTCGGGGTGTTCATCCTGCCGCGCACCTGGCGGCTGGCCCGGGCCGCGCTGCGCATCCTGGTGCAGGCGGCGCCGGAGCATGTGGAGGTCGCCCGGGTCCACCGCCGGCTGGCCATCGTGCCGGGCGTCTGCGACGTGCACGACCTCCACGTCTGGACGCTCACCCCGGGCATGGAGGTGGCCTCGGCACACCTGGCCGTGACCCCGTCGGCCGATATCGGCACGGTGCTGCGGGACGCCCGGACGGCCCTGCACGACGAGTTCGGTATCGAGCACGCGACGCTGCAGATCGAGCCGCTGGCCCCCGCCGACTCCTGCGGACCGGCCGACTGGTGATTAGCAGATGCTTAAGTTTCGTGACCTTACCGCGACGGTCACAGCCACGATATACGTATATTTCTGATTTTTCCAGACATAACATGGCTATCGATACCGGGACGACGACCCGGGGAGCCGGTAGTCTCGGCCCCGGTCTCCGCTCGGGCGGCGCCCCTCCGGCGCCCGCGGAGGCCGTCGCCTAATCGCCGTACGGCGAGCCGGGGAACCACGTACCTGGGGTGCATCCGCGTCACGCGGTAGGGATCTTCCGTCCCGAACCCGTCAGCTAACCCGGTCGGCGGCTGACGGAAGGAATGCACAGTGTCGCGCACAGTCCACAGAAAAACCCGATTCACGTTATTGGCGGCGTTGACCGCCGCCCTGATGGCCGTCACCGGCACCCCGACCGGCTCGCCGGCCGGAGCCGCCCTGCCCGCCAACCGGCCCGACCGGGTCGACAACGAGGGAGGCACCGACAGCCTGCGCAAGGAGCTCGATGCGGCCTCGAAGGGCTGGATCGACGCCAAGGCGGCGCTCAACCATTCGAAGGACCGGCAGAAGAAGCTGTCCGAGCAGCTCGACACGGTCGGTGCTGAACTGGAGCAACGGAACAGGAACGTCGGGCACATCGTCGACCGCGCGTACCGCAACGGCCGGCTCGGCCCGGTCTCCGCGCTACTCAACAGCACCTCGCCGGAAGGGTTCATCGACCGGGCGGCGGCGCTGAGCGCGGTGACCGCCAACGAGGAGAAGCAGCTCCGCGAGCTGTACCGTACCCGTGACCAGGTGACCAGGTCCAAGGCCGCGATCGAGCATGAGATCCGGGAGCAGCAGAAGCAGGTCACCATCATGGACCAGCGCCGGAACCAGGCGGAGCGGGCACTGGCCGTCGCGGTCGCCGCCGAGAAGCAGGCGGAGGAACAGGCGAGGCAGCAGGCGGCGGAGGAGGCCGAACGGGCGGCCGCCGCCAGCGGTTCCTCCGGCTCCGGGTCGTCGGGATCCGGGTCGTCGGGATCCGGTTCCTCCGGCTCCGGGTCGTCGGGATCCGGGTCGTCGGGATCCGGGTCGTCCAACGCGTCGGCGACCCCGGCTCCGCGCAACGCGAACGGTTCCTGGCCGGCCGAGTCGTGCAACGTCGACGACCCCACCACCTCCGGCTGCATCACGCCCCGTACGCTGCACGCCCTGAACCAGGCGAAGGCTGCCGGCTTCACCCGCTACGTGTCCTGCTTCCGCAACGGCAGCTCCGGCGAGCACCCCAAGGGCCGGGCGTGTGACTTCGCCGCCCAGCCCAACGGCTTCGGTGGAGTGGCGACCGGCGGTGACAAGAGCTACGGCGACAACCTCGCGAACTACTACATCAACAACGCCGACCGGCTCGGTGTGCTCTACGTGATCTGGTACAAGCGGATCTGGCTGCCCAGCAGCGGCTGGAAGACGTACAGCGGTGCGGGTGGCGACCCGTCCAGCGACCACACCAACCACGTGCACCTGTCGGTGTACTGACGTCGCGCGCATGGGGGCGGACGGCCACGTCGGCGGCCGACCGCCCCCATTTTCTATTCGCGACGGAATCAGCATACGGAGTTATTTGCGCAGCATCGGCAGACCGATCGGCATAACGACCGACGGCCACCGGCAACTATGCGAGAGCGCTCTACCACCACGCAGTCACACCCGGCTCACGCTGGGCACATTGCAGCTCGCGCGACTGAGAGAGCGCTCTCACAGTTAGATATATAGCAGCAGCGGTACGGCTGTCAACAGACCGCGACGACCCCGTGCCGGATGCACGAAACTTCATGTCGGGATATTGACAGAAGCCCGCATGTCTGGTGACCTCCTGGCAATAACTCATTAATGGTCGTGAAATTTTTCGCGATCGTGGACCGCGCCCTACCCAACCCGGAGGCACCATGAACCTGTCGATCCGTGGCGCGCGAACAGGTCGTACGCCGCGCCGGATCCTGGCAGCCACCACCGTGACGGCGCTGGCCGCCACCGGACTGATCTTCGGCGTACTGCGCACCGCCGACGCCGCCATCGTCGGCGCCGGCAGCTACACCACCACCCGTCCGGCGGGCGCGGCCGCCCCGACCGCCTGCGGCAGCATCTCCGCCAACCCCCGGCAGTACGTCACGGGCAGCGCCCCGGCTGGCGCGGTGCCGACCAACGACTGGTGGTCGTCGCTGTTGTTCAAGCGGTACAACTGTGCCTACTCCGACCCGCTGCACGCCCACCCGATGTCGTTCCAGCCGACCGCTGGCGGGCTCGGCGTCTCCTACACCACCGAGGCGGCGATCTCCGGCACGTCGACCGGCGTCGGCGAATACCACTACCCGTACACCCGGGAGTTCACCCTCGGCGTCGCCGGACTCAACGCCCCGGACGTCAAGGTCGACGGCTGGACCGACTGGACGGTCAGCCCGTACTGGTCCGACGGCACCCGTACCCTGCGCGCGACCGTCGGCCACGGCCTGCCGTTCGTATACGCCCAGGTCACCGGCGGCAACGCCGAGCTATCGTTCCCCGGCACCCCGACGGTCTGGCACCACAGCGGCACCCGGGTCGGCTTCTCCATGCGCGGCCACGACTACGTCGCCTACGCCCCCAGCGGAGCGACCTGGTCCGTCAACGGGACCACCATCAGCTCCACCCTCGCCGGCCGCAGCTACTTCTCCGTCGCGCTGCTGCCGACCGGCGCCGGCACCAGCGCCGCCCGGCGCACCGCGCTGATGGACAGCTACGGTCGGTACGCCCACGCTCACGTCACCGGCACCCGGGTCAGCTGGAGTTACGACCAGGCCGGCAGCACTGT
The DNA here is from genome assembly GCF_048060315.1 of Micromonospora sp. LOL_013. NCBI lineage: Bacteria > Bacillati > Actinomycetota > Actinomycetes > Micromonosporales > Micromonosporaceae > Micromonospora > Micromonospora sp. LOL_013. Next base: position 24,020 of record NZ_JBHMIQ010000002.1, on the reverse strand, counting down.
CGACGCCACCTACAGCTTCACCACCACGGCCCGGGAGGGCTCCGCCACCGGCACGGTCGTCTCCCTCTACCCCCACCAGTGGAAGCACCTCGACGGCGGCAGCCCGATCGCCGAGACCTACGTGTCGGCCCGCGGCCCGATGCGCAACCTGGTCGGTGCGACGTCGTTCCGGACCGCGATGCGCTTCCACGGCGTACTGCCGGAGGTGCCGGCGGTGGCCACCAGCGTCGGGGCCGACCTCGCCACGCTCACCGCACACCTGGACCAGGCCGCGTCCGGCGACCCGCTCGCCGGCTTCGACAACGACACCTACTGGACCGGCAAGGCGCTCGGCCGGGCCGCCCGGCTGGCGGAGATCGCCGATCAGCTCGGCCGCACCGCCCAACGCGACCATCTGCTCACCGCCATCCGAAACCGGCTGACCGACTGGTTCACCGTCAGTCCAGGCAAGACGCAACGGGTGTTCTTTTACGACCAGGCGTGGGGCACCCTGGTCGGCTACCCCGCCTCGTACGGCTCCGACACCGACCTCAACGACCACCACTTCCACTACGGCTACTACATCGCCGCCGCCGCGACGCTGGCCAAGTTCGACCCCACCTGGGCGTCGACCAGCCAGTACGGCGGCATGGTCGACCTGCTGATCCGCGACGCCAACAGCTGGGACCGCAACGACCCGATGTTCCCGTTCCTGCGCGACTTCGACATCTACGCCGGCCACGACTGGGCCGCCGGGCACGGAGCGTTTTTCGCCGGCAACAACCAGGAGTCGTCCTCGGAGGGGATGAACTTCGCCAACGCCCTGATCCAGTGGGGACTGGCGACCGGCAACACCGCGATCCGCGACGCCGGGCTGTACATCTACACCACCCAGTCGGCGGCCATCCAGGAATACTGGTTCGACTCCTCGGACACCAACTTCCCGGCCTCCTTCGGCCACCGGTCGGTCGGGATGGTCTGGGGCGACGGCGGAGCGTACGCCACCTGGTTCAGCGCCGAGCCGGAGATGATCCAGGGCATCAACATGTTGCCGGTCACCGGCGGCTCGCTCTATCTCGGCTACCGGCCGGACTACATCGCCACCAACAGAAACGCGCTGGTCACCAACAACGGCGGCCCGCCGACGGTCTGGCAGGACATCCTCTGGTCGTTCCAGGCGCTGGGCGACGCCAACGGCGCCCTGACCGACCTGCGGGCGAACCCCAACTACCCGGTCGAAGAGGGCGAGAGCCGGGCGCACACCTTCCACTGGGTACGCAACCTGGCAGCGTTGGGCCGGGTCGACACCGGCGTCACCGCGAACACTGCCCTGTACGCGGTGTTCAACCGCAACGGTGCCCGCACCTATGTGGCGAGCAACATCAGCGCATCGCCGGTCACGGTCACCTTCTCCGACGGCACCCGGATGACCGTACCGGCCGGCCGGACCGCCACCACCGGGGCGCATACCTGGAGCGGCGGCAACGCTACCGGTGCCCCGACCACCCCGAACCCGTCACCGAGCCTGTCCCCCACGCCGCCGACCTCGCCCACGCCGGATCCGACCACCCCGCCGGTCACCTCGGACCTGTTCCATCTGCGGTCCGCCGGGGTGCTGAGCAACACCGCCGGAACGAACGCGACGACGGTCACGGTGCCGTCGGCCGGCGGGGCGAACCACGACGGTACGCCGCACAGTCCGGTCACCTTCCGGGCCTGCGGGTTGACCGGTGCGTACCGGTCGGTGGCCAGCACGTTCGACCTCCAGGTGGACGCAGGCACCTCGGTCGGTGCGGGCATCCAGGCCCGGGTGTCGTACGACTTCACCGGCTCCGGCAGCTACGGCCGTACGGAGACCTACCATTACTTCGCCACCGACCCGGTGCCCGGCACGGAGTCCTACCGGCAGGGCGCCGGACTGAAATCCGCCTCGGGTGAGTTCCGGGCGATGAGCAACGGGTGCGTCCGGCTGGAGTTGTGGAATGCGATCGGCAACGCACCGACCACGGTTCGGGTTGACGTGGCGAACGCCGACGCCGGTCCGTCGACCCTGCGGGTGCCGTTCCGGATCGGCTGATCCGACCAGCACCTCCGACCGGTGCCGAAGGAGGAACCCTTTCCCGACGCGGGGCGCCGGGAAAGGGTCCTCGCCGTTGACGATGCCGGACGTGCCGCGACGGCGGAGCCACTTCCCGGACATCTGCTACATATTGCACAATCCCCCAGCATGACCGATAATTACCAGATCCAGGGCAGAACGTCGTGACTCGCCCTGGCGACGCCGCTGCCGCTATCTGGGCCGACACCGCTGTCGCTGTCGCCGAGCAGGTCCCAGAGCGCGAACGCCGCCTCGACGCTGGTCGGTCGGTTCTCCGGACGCTTGCTCATGCAGGCCCGGCAGAGATCGGCCACGGGACGCGGCAACCCGGCGACCGCCAGCACCGGAGTGGGAGCCAGGGCCCCTGTCCGCACACCGGTCACCGGCGACCCCGGGCTGACCCCCGGGTACGGCAACCGCCCGGTCAGCATGTGGTAGAGCAAGACGCCGAGGGAGTAGACGTCGTCGCCCGGTCGACCGGAGCCAGCCACCGTGCCGGCCGACCGGCCGGCCACCGGCGGGCCCGCCAACCGAGCCAGCCCGAAGTCGATGATCTTAGCGCCGGACCGGGTCAACATCACGTTGCCGGCGGTGAGATCCCGGTGCACCACGCCCCGCCGGTGGGCCACTGCCAGGACGTCTGCGGCGGTGCCCGCCGTGCGCACTGCGGTCGGCCACGGCAACGGACCGCCGGTCAGCCGGTCAGCCAGCGACTCGCCGCAGATCAGCTCCATGACGACATACGACGACGTGCCGCCCCCGGGTAGCGGCAGTTCGCCGACGTCGTAGACGCGGGGCACACTTGGATGCCGCAACCGCTGGGTGATCGACGCCTCCCGGCGGATGTCGTCCCTGGCCCGTCGGTCGTCGGCGGCGGCCGGTGCCAGCAACTTGATCGCGAACGGTCGGGCCGAGTGGACGTCGATCGCCTGGTAGACGACCGATACCCCACCCCGACCGATCGGACGAAGAAGGACATAGCGCCGGAGAATGGTGGTACCCACCAGCAACCATGTCACGATGGACCATTTTCCGGCAGGACAGCGCTACCGACAAGATCTACCGCCGGGTGTTAACACGGCCCTAATCAGCCGTTCGAGCTGCGGCCGGACGCCACCGACCGCCGCGAGTTCAGGAGAGCGGCACCTCGCGCTCAGCGCTGTCGCCGACATACGGCTCAGGCGCGCCGAACAGGCCGAGCAGCCCGGTCACCCACAACTGACGGTGCACGAACCGACTCGGCTCGGTCACCACCAGCTTGATGCCGCTCACCTCGGCCGCCTGAAAACCGGCGACCATCGCGCTGATGCCCACCGAGTCGATAAACGTCACCAGCCGCATGTTCAGCTGGATCCGGGTCGGACGGCCGTTGGTCAGCACCGCCTGCACCGCTTCACGCACCTCATGCGCGGTATCCACGTCGATCTCACCCTGTGGTGAAATCTCGACCACTGCGCCAGGCAGGGTCGATGTGACAACCGACAGGCTCACGCGAGCACCTCCACTCGCCCATCCGGGCGTCTCGTCAGTACGCGGGCCGCGACCGAGAGTATTCCGGTACGGGCGTCGCCGCCAGCTTCCGCCGGGCCGGATCCGCATCCGACGGGCACAATAATCGCTAACAATCAGACATCCCGCATCATAGCCCCCTGCGCGCTGAGCTACGGCACGGACACCCAGGCACGATCCGTAGAGGCTTGGAGCGCCTGAGTGCTCACCACGAACCTCTGGTGCCCCACCGGCCTCCGGCTCCGAGCCGGCTGTCGTCCCAACAGTAGCGGCCCGATACGACAGAAGACAGCCGTAACGGCGCGCCGACGAGGGGGTTTGCCGCCGACCAGGGCTGGGCACGTGGAGGCAACCGCAGCGCGCCACGGCCGCCGGGCGCTACCGGCATCCGTGGCGCTGGAGGAGGTAGCAGCATGTTCGCGACCAATCTGATGGAGCGCCGCCGCAAGCCGCAACGCGTCACCGACCAGGCCTGGGCGCATCTGGTCTCGGCGGTCGACTCCGCCGGCGACGCCGCTCGCCTGGCCCGCCGGCACACCTCGAGCCTCGCCACCGAGACCGGATCGCGGATGGGCCCGGCCAGCGCGGAGGCACGGCACCGGGCGCGAGCTGCCGTCGACGCGCTCGCTGGCCGTCGTCTGGCCATGCCGTGGGCGTGGCTCGCCGGTGCGGCGGCGGCCGGGGTGGCCCTCGGCTGGCTGGCCGGGGCGATGACCCGGTCGGTGCTCCGGCCCGGCGAGCGGTTTGACGAGGCGCGAATCGAGTTCGTCGACGTGGACGAGCCGACCGGCAGCGCCCCGCGAGGGTGATCGGCCCCGACCGCAGCATGACCGCTGGGGGCGGCGTCGACCGAGGTCGACGCCGCCCCCCTGGTCATGGACCCGCCACCTGGCTCAGGCCGCTGCGCAGCTCACGACCGCTGGAACTCCGTTACCAGCTGTCCAGTTGGCCAGGAAACCCAGCGTGGTACTGGCCCCGGGACCAAGGTCACCGTTCCACGACGCGTTTTGAACTGTGACATCGTCACCGCTCTGCGCGTGCTGCCCGCCCCAGAGCTGGGTGATCCGCTGACCGTCGGGAAAAGTCCAGGTCACCGACCAGCCGGTGATCCCGGTGCTGCCAGTGTTGGTCACCCGGACCTCACCCTGGAAGCCGCCCTGCCAGGAGCCGACCACCTGGTAGACCGCCGTGCATCCGCTCGGCGGCGGGGTGGTCGGACCGGGGGTGGGGCTGCCACTCGGACTCGCCGTGGGACTCACCGACGGGCTCGGACTGGCCGACGGGCTGCCGGACGGGGTCGGGCCGACGGTCGGTGACGGCGGCGCACCGAGCCGGTCCGCCATCAGAATGCCGCGGCCGTTGGTGCCGAGGTACACCCGGCCGTACACTCGGGGATCGCCGGTGATCGCGTCGCCCATGTTGCCGTACTGATGCTGGTCGTCGTTGATCCGTACCCAGCTGTCACCGGTATCGTCGGAGCGGAACACCCCGGTGACCCCGTCGATCGTGCCGACCAGGAAGACGGCGTGGTAACCGGCCCCGGGTGCGGCCTTGCCGAACCCGACGTTGCGGCCAGCAGCGACGCCAGCCACCCGGCTGAACGTGGCACCGGAGTCGGTGGAACGGAACAGGCCGGAGTCGCCGGCCAGCCAGATGTGACCTTCGTGGCCGGCGACCGTAGCGAACCGGCCCTGCTCGGCCGGCAGACCGGTGGCCGCCGAAACGACGAAGCTTCGACCCCCGTCGGTGCTCACATAGAACTGCCCGTCCGCGTAGGCGTAGAACGTCTCGCCGTCCACCCGATCGGCCTCCACGCGCGCCCCGGCAGGCACCCCGGTGGACGGGCTGAACCCGCCGCCGAAGCTGGTCGCATGGTGCACGCCGACCCCGCCGGGACTCCACACCACCGCGCCACCGTCGGCCGCAACGGCGACCGTACCGCCGGAGGTGACGCCAGCAGGCTCGCTGCCGGCATACCAGTTGGCCCCGGAGCTGTACGAGTAGGCGATGTGGCTGACACCGGAGTCGCCGTTGCCGACCCGGACCATCTGCTGCGGGTTCAGCTCGGCGTAGTCGATGCTGGTGTTGCCGGAGAGGTTGGGCTGGTCATGCATCATCGCGGGCACGGTGTCCGGGTCGGTGTGCCGGAAGCCACCGATGTCGCCGAGCCCGGAGATCAGGAAGGCGTCGCCGGTCGGCGGGCTGACCAGGTCGAGCACCGCAGTCTCTTCCAGGCCCTCGACCATGGTACGGATGGCGACCGTGCCGCCGTCGTCCAGCGCGGTGAGGTTGGTCGAGCCGTAGATGGTGGCACCGGTGCCGTACATGAACCGGTCCGGGTCGTGCGGGTCGATCGCCAGGGCCTCGGTCATCCAGCCGAGCTTCGGGGTGACCTCCGGCGGCTGCGGGTTAGCCCCCCAGGAAAGCCACGGCGAGCCGCTGATGTCCATGGTGTAGTGGTCGGTTCGGTTCGGGTAGGTGATGTCGTAGAACGACGTCCAAGAAGCGCCGCCATCGGTGCTGCGGTAGATGAACGTGTCCGGCCACCACGAGCTGTAGCCGGTCACCATCACCGTGCCCGGGTTGCTCCGGTCCACGCTCAATCCGGAGTAGCCGTACCAGTTGTTCGCGGTGTCGTCCGACGGCGTCGGGCTGATCCGGATCCACTCGCCAGTCGCGGTGGCGTACTTCCAGACGTCGCCGTGGTCGCCGGCGTAGGGACCGCCGTTGTCACTGGTGGCGATGTAGAGGGTGCCGGTCGCATGGTCGATCTTGCCCTGGTGGGCAATGAAGCCGGTTGGCTGACCGGCGAGCCGCTGCCAGGTCACCCCGGCGTCGGTGCTGCGGTAAACCGTGTTCTGCAGGTCCGCCACCCCGACGTAAATGTGCGGCGTACGGCTGCCGGCGCTGCCCGTCGACTCGTCAAAGGTCACCCAGACCACCCCCGGCTGGTGGTCGAGGTACCCGTTCGGGTCGGCCGGATCCTCGGCCCAGTTGCCGGGGTTCGGGAAGCTGGTCACCTCGGCCCAGGTCTGGCCGTGGTCGGTGCTGCGCCACAGGCCGTTGCCGTTCTCGGCGCCGAAGTAGACGACGCGGTTGTCGTTCGGGTCGACTGCCAGCCGCTCCCCCATGCCCCGGCCGGGCATGTTGCCGCCGACCTTGAACGGCAACTCGGTCGCCTGCCAGGTGTCGCCTCGGTCGGTGGAGCGCAGGATCGCGCCGTTGTTCGGGTCCCAGTCGTTGGTGTACATGCCGACCGCCGCGTAAAGCCGGTTGGTCTGCACCGGATCGGTGGCCAGGCTGAGCACACCGTTCCAGCCCCAACGATCCCAGCCCACCCAGTCCAGCAGCGGGGTCCACGACTGGTCGGCCTGGCTCCAGCGGTAGGCCCCGCCGATGTCGGTCCGGGCGTAGATGAGGTCAGGTTCGGTCTCGTTGAAGACGATGCCCGGCACGAAGCCGCCGCCGTCGATTCGGACGTTGCGCCAGGAGTACGGGTCAGCGGCGACGGCGCGGGCGGGCGAGGCGGCTCCATCGGCCATCACCTGGGTGGCGACGGCCGCGACGCCGGCGAGCACCACCGCCGCGAGTGTGCCGGCAAGGGTTCTGCGCATGTAACGGGCTTCCTCTCTGCACAGGCAGACGAATGCTGCGTCGGGTTTGCCGGGGGTGCCCAGGCCCCACTTCCGGCTTGCCGACTCCCGCAACCGGCCGATGCCCAGACGCTCACACACACCGCGACAAGGTGTCAATAGTTTGGTTGGCAAACAAAGAAAACCCGCACCACCGACCCGTCCGGCGACGCTCGGCGGCGGTACGAGCGCACCGGACGGCGGCACCGACAGTAGGCTGGTCAGGTGGGGCAACGGGACCAGCAGGACTGGGCGCGGCAGCGCCGGCAGGCAATCGCCGCCCATGCGGCCGACCAGCAGCGCCGTCGGGCCAACGAGGCCCAGCAGGCCGCGGATCTGCTCGCTGAGTTCGTCGCGACCGCCCGGCGTCACGGAATCGCCGCGCAGCACCTGTCCGCCCAGCCACACCACGGCCGGGGCCGGTACCGGACCGGGCTGCACGGCTGGTACCTGAAATCGGACCGCGCCCTGGCCGTCGGTACGGACGGGAACCTCTACCTGTTGACCGTCCCGGCCAGCCTGCGGTCCAGGTTGACCGGCATACGCGTCTCTCCCATGGAGCCACGGCTGGTGATCGGTGCCGGCGGTCGCGACGGCGAGTCCATCCCGCTCGCCACCCTGCTCGAACGGCGGCTCGCCACAGGCCCCGGGCAGTCCGGCTGACCGAAGCGGCGCCCTGTCCTCGATTGGACATCATCAGGCTCTAGTTACACTCCGCTGTCAAACATAGACTTCAAATCACTTGCCGTTCTGCTCGGGCCCGGCGGACGGCACCGGTTCCATCCCTTTCGGCATCTCGCGTCCACACTGCGGAATGCCAGTTTGCGAGGAGTCCCACCATGTCCGAATCATTCAGCGCGGAACGTGACGCCGGCATCACCGAACAGCCGCCGGTGTCCAAGACCGAACGGGAGCAGGCCAGCATCGCGCTGGTCCCCGCCACCACGTCCGGGATGCCGCCGACCGCCCAGAGCTTCTTCGCGGTCGTCAACTCCAACGGCACTTTGGCCCGCGGTTTCGGCGCAGTATCCGCAACCCGTCTCGCCACCGGCACCTACCAGGTGGTCTTCAGCCACAACCTGACCGGATCGGCCTACGTCGGCAGCATCGGCCTGTCCGGCAGCCTCGGCGCGTCGGCCCCGGGTGAGATTACCGTCGTGGGTCGGGCCGGTATCCCCAACGGGGTGTTCATCCAGACCTTCGCCAGCGCCGGAGTGCTGGCCGACCGCGGCTTCCACCTGGCAATCCTCTCCTGACCGGCCGGTTCTGTTGATCAGCCCAGAACCGCGCGCGACCGGAAAGGCTGCGGGCCCGGACTCGTCAGAGTCCGGGCCCGCAGATAGTTGAGCTATGGAACTGGTCAGTTCACGGTGATCCGGACCGAGTCGAAGGCCGGAGTCTGGTTGGCCCGCTCCGACATCGGCAGCCGGTGCGAACCGTCGCCGGCCCAGACCGAGCACTGCGCGGTGCCGGACTGCGGCATGCCTGAAACCTGAATGGTGATCTGGTCCGGCTCACGACCACCACCGCCATCCTCGGTCGCCACGAAGAACTCCGGTGCCGGAGCCGGGTCTGGCGCGACCTCGGTCGACTGCAGCATCCGGCACGCGGTGTGGAAGTGACCACGGGTTAGGCCCTGCTCGTCAAGCAGCGAGCTCTCGACGTAGTAGCCACCCTGAGCCGCCGGGAGGAAGCGGTCCCGAACCAGGTTACGGGTGCTGACCTGGATGGTGAACGGCTCTTCCACGCCAACCTCGTCCGGGAACTCAGTGATCAGCAGCGACGGGTTGTTGGCTGCCGCGCCAACCTCACCGAACTGCGTGTCGATACACCGGTTGCCGACCTGGAAACCGTCGTGGTCGTCCAAGTTACTGTCGTCACAGCTGTTGGCCAGGATTTCCAGCCCGTCGTTGCCGCCGTCGTCGCCGTTGTCCCCGCCACCGTCGTTGTTGTCGCCGTTGTCCCCGCCACCGTCGTTGTTGTCGCCGTCGTCGCCGTTGTCCCCAACGCCGTCGTTGTTGCCGTCGTCGTCGCCGTTGTCCCCGCCACCGTCGTTGTTGCCGGGACGGTTGACGAGCTCGCAGGTGGCCAGTTCGTCGAGCCCACGCGGCTGCGGCGCGACCCGGCCGATGGCGATCGCGATCCGGTCCATGGTGGCGACCCGCTTACTGGCCAGCGGGCCGAGGATAGCGTTGTTGATGAAGTTCGGCCCGCCCTCGCCGACGCTGTCGGCGAGCCGGTTGTTGGCCTCTTCGATCTGCTCTTCCAGCAGGCCGAGGTTGCGCTCCACCTCGGTGCGCGCCGCAGCGGGGACCTCCGGCAGTTTGTCCGCCACGGACGGACACTCGATGGTCGGAGCCGCGACAAGGGTGGTGCCGCTCTCGCACTCCTCGAGGGTGGTCTGTCCGTCACCCCAGTGGTGCCGTACCTCGCGACCGTTCTCCCGAGTCACGGTGGTGGTCACGCCGCCTTCAGCCGTCGAACCAGGGCTCGGGGCGACACACTCCGTGGCGGTACGCAGCTGGTCGTTGGCAGAGGAGACCTGGGTGACCGCGACGATTCCCGCGAACACCGCGACCGTGCCGAGGACAGCGATGATGCGTTTGTTGCGGCCACTGACAGTGCGCTGGTTTCGGCCACGCGGGGTCGAACTGCGCCGTTGTGCCGACCTGTACATGGGGGTTACCTACTCCTTCTCGTCGAGGGCGGCGCGGTTGACAGGCGTCGTCCAGTGGGGCAGCCGTGTTCTGCTAGCTGGTCAAACGGGTGCCATCAAACGCCCACTTCCATTACCGGAACGAGTTCGCACCACGTTTACGAGAAGCCACGCTAAAAGCGGGTTATCCGAGCTGTCAAGCAGCCCGATCCTGCATCCAGGGAGTCTCACGGTTAGTGAAAAATTGGCAGGCGTCCCTCAACCCGCCGACATCATACTTTCGGTCAATGGGCCGGGTTCAACCTCGGCTGAAAAATCTTGCCTCGGCAGCTCAGAGCCGCGTGACGGACACCGACCGCATTCACCTCGTTCGACCAACAAGGCGACCCACGTACCGCAAGCTACCGCCTGGAAACTCAGCGGAATCGCTACGAGTCGAACCGATACCGCAGTGAGATATTCCACCCGCCGGGTGATCGCAGGGGTGCGCCGCACCGGCGGACCGGCGCGGCGCACGGAAAGTTGGGGTTCAGGCTGGTGCGGGTCAGGCAGGCAGGCCACCCACCTGGGTGTCGATCCAGGAGCGGATCGACGGCAGGTCGCCGTAGATCGACGGGCCGGTGGCACAGGTGGAGTTGTTGTTACCGGCGCGGCTGGTGGCGCCGATCAGGTACCACCGCCCGGAGACCCTCCGAACCTGCGGACCACCGGAGTCCCCGTAGCAGGCACCGGCGTTGCCGTTGGTGTTGTTGGTACAGATCTCGTACGCGCTGTCGATACGGCGACACCGACTGTCCGCGACGATCGAGGTGTCCAGCTCGTGGGCGACGGTCGGGGCCGAGCCACAGCCACGCGGAGCACAGGTCTGGCCCCAGCCGATGATCCGGGTGGCGGTGCCGACCGCACCGGAGGTGGTCGGGATCGGTGCCGGAGCGTAGGTCACCGAGCTGGCCAGCTGCATCAACTTGACGTCGATCCGCGGATGATTGACCGCGCGGGTCACCCGGACCACCGTGCCGCCGCTGGTCCGGTTGACGCTGCCCACCCGCACCGAGGCCGGAGTCGGGCAGTGCCGGGCGGTGACCACCCAGTTCGACTTGATTAGTGAACCGGTGCAGCCGGAGGTGTAGACCATGAACGGGTAGTTTTCGGTGGCCGGACGGCCGTTCACCACCAGGGTGCCGATCTCGTCGGCGGTGCTGGACGGCGGTGCGGCCTGCGCCGTGGTGGCCGGCATCGCGAGGCTGGCGGCGGCGAGCCCGGTGGCCAGCAGCAGCCGGGACAGGAGCGGGAGTGCCTTCATCGTGCGTGTCCTCATCGTCAGGGGGTACGCGCCGACCGATGGCGGCGCGGCGACAAACAGGTTGTTCGGCCTTGTCGGACAGGCGTTGCTAGGTACCCGATGCGAACTCTATCGACAAACGGCGATATTTCAATGCGTCTAGGGATGCCGGTCCTGCCCTACCACCGGGTGATGGGGCGCCGGACGCCGCATGTCACAGGATGAGGTCGCCTGGGATCGGCCCGGCACGCCCGCGGCCCGTGCGACCATGCGAATGCCTCCCGGTGCTGCCGAGCGGAGGTGAACATGTCGGAGGATCGAGATCCCCTACCGGAGGAGAACGCTCTACCCAACCGCCGTGAGCTGCGGATCGCCCTGGCCATGCGCGGCGGTGTCAGCCTGGCTGTTTGGATCGGTGGGGCGGTCGCGGAACTGGATGTGCTGCGCCGGACCACACCCGGCCCGCAGGGCACCGCGACCCTGCGGCGGGGGAAGTCCCCGGAACGCCCCGCCCAGCAGCAGCGGGCCGAAATCTACGCCAGCATGCTCCGGCTCGCCCGCTACGACGAGGTCAAAATCGACGTACTCGCCGGTGCCAGTGCCGGTGGTCTCAACGCCGTCGTCTACGGCGTGGCTCAGTGCGTCGGCTCGACCGTCGACGCGGTCCGCAACCTCTGGCTCGACGACGCCGACCTGTGGCAGATGATGCGGCAACCCCGCCCGGTCGGTCGGGTACCGTCGCTGCTGGCCGGCGACAAGTATCTCTACCACCGCATCTGCCGGGCGCTCTACCGGCTGCGCGACCGGGGTCACGCCGCACTCGCCACCGACGACATGACCGTCGACCTGTCCGCCACCCTGCTGGCCCAGGACCAGAACCAGGAACGCAGCCTGGCCGAAGGACAGGCCCAGTTCCACTTCACCCGCCGCGACGCTCCGCTCGACACCGGGATCACCGACTTTCCCGGACCCGCCGACCGGCCGGACGCCACCGACCATCCGTGTGACGATCCGCCGCACCCGGTCAAGTACCGGCTGGATCGACTCGCTCTTGCCGCCCGCGCCACATCGTCGTTCCCCGGGGCGTTCGAGCCCGCGTCGATCCACGCCGTCGCCGGTCACCACAACAGGTTGGAGTACGGCGCCGGCACGGACCGGACCTCGGTGCCGGAGATGTCGATGGTCTTCTCCGGACTGCGGCCGCGGAGGACCAGTCTGTACATCGGGTCCGAACCGTACTACGTGGTCGACGGAGGGATCTTCGACAACATTCCGATCCGGCGGGCGCTGCTGGCGATCTGCCGGACCGCAGCCGTCTCCCCCACCGACCGACGGTTGATCTACCTGGACCCGGATCCGTCACCGTCGGCTCGTAGCTCCCCGACTCAGCCGGACAGCAAGGGTGCCCTGCACTGGCTCCGGGTGCTGCTGCGGGCGATCGCGTTGAAACAACGCACCGAGACCGAGGAGGGCGAGCTCGGGCACATTCGCAGCACCAACGACATCGGCCTCGCCGCCCAGATCCGGCAGCACCTCATCACCCAGCAGATCATGCTCACCAGAGCGCGCCGCCGGCCCCTGGGCAGCTGGCGACCACCGGCCTGTGAGTGCCGGACCTGCCGCCGAACGCTGATCAGCGACCGAGTCGTCAGACGTGATAGCGATCCGCCACCACCGCTACCGGATCATTATCGTGACTATCGACACTCCGTCGACGCCCAGAAGCTCGCCGAGATTCTCACGAAGCCGGCGGAGTACTCCATCGGCCGACCGGCACTGTCCGGGCCGTATCAGGTTCTCGGCGAGTACGAGGCGCTGAACATCCAGGCACAACTCGACGACATCTACCACCAGGGAACGGGGAACGACGAGGAGGAGTTCCAAGACATCGAAGCGGCCTACAGCGCCACCACCATGCTGATCTCCTGGATCCGTGCACTCGAGGAGAAGAATCGCAACTCCGATTACCACGACGACCAGGCAGCGGGCGACGAGGCAGCCAAACGCCTACGGAAGGTCAAGGGCAAACTTTACCGGCTGCTGGCGCTGGCCGACCACATCCGGGACCTGGCCGGCGCCGAACTGCTTCGGGACTTCCAGGGATCGGGCGGCGCGCTGGAGAACCCGGACCTGCTGACCGCCACCCGACGCGCCCGCGCCCTGCAGCACGGGCTGCCAGGTCTCCCCGACAAACTCCGCCAAGCGATAGCCGACGGGCAATGCGACGATCAACAGTTCAACCGCATGCTGTTCGAACAGTACCCGGCGAAGTACATGGCCAGGGAAGTCGACATGTCAAGCCCTGGGAGGACCGCGCTGCACGAAATCTGGACGCTGGCCGAGGACCTTAAAGTAGAGTTGCTGGAGATTGGCCAACCGATCGCCAGGCGAAAACTGCGCAGCGACGACGACCTGTGTCCAAAGGACCGGCGAGCCTGGTGCGACTCGGCATTCAAGGACGTCCACGAGTCATCACTGCGCAAATTGAGCATCAAGAAGCTGCACACCATCTTCGCGGTAGCCGGCGGCGTGCCGGGAGTTCAACCCGTCGTCCATTACCACAAGATCACCGGCAACCAGGAGAGCCCGCTGCAGCAGAAGTTCCGCAACATCGACTGCAGCGAACGGCGCAAGCGCCTGACCGAGCGGCTGCGCACCGGCCGACTCGAGCCAGCCGATCCGGTAATCAACTCCCGTGCCAAGCTGGCCGGTACCACGCTGCACAACTTTGGATCCTTCCTCCGCCGGTCGTGGCGGGCCAACGACTGGGCCTGGGGCCGGCTGGACGCCACTGCCGGCATCACCGACATGATCGTCGACGGGCTTTGCGGTTGCTGCGACGACAACGAGCTCAACCGCGTCTGGCAGCGATGGGTCCAAGAACCCGTCCCCGGTGTGTCGGGACGGGAATGGCGACGGATCCTCACCGGCAGCAACGGTGACCTACCGCCCGCGCCTACCAGAATGAGCCGCTTGCAGCCTGACCAGCGGGAGTGTCTCAAGCGCGCGCTGAAGAGCTGGCTGCAATATCAGGTTCTGCTGGAGGAGGACCAGGAAGCCAGGGAAACGGGCCGGCCCGACAACCCTGACCAACCCCGGCAGCCAGCGGCGATGGACCACTGGGAGCAACTCACCAACCGGGTGTCCTGCGGCAACGAAGGCGTCCGAGACCTTCCGGTCGCCTACCGCTACGGTCTGTCCAGCCGAGCGGCCCACCTCACCTACCGGGCCCTCTGGCCGGCCGGCAAGGGCTGGCCGACCAGGGTCGGCCGCGCCCTGCTGCTGCTGATCCGGCCGCTGATCGTGTTGCTACCACTGGCCGCTGACCCGGCCCGCGCCGCCGCCACCACCCTGCTGGTCCTGCTCGGCTACGCGTCGATCGCCGACGCGTCCCGCGCCGACGAGAACCACCCCGGCTGGGTCGCTGGCGTCGCCGCGCTGCTCACGGCTGCCGCTATCGTCGCCGGCTGGATCCGGGGCACCCGAGACTGGGCACGGCTCGACCGCGAGACCGAATCGTGGAGCGAGGAGTGGCACCGGGTCGGCCATCAGATGTGGTGCACCGCGCGGCGCTGGCGGGCCCTGGGCCTGGTGCTGGCGGTCGTCTTCACCGCAGGAGGCGTCGGGCTGCTCTGGTTGCTTCCGAGCGGCAGCCTGCTCGGCAACCGCCCGGAAACCCTGACGATCGTCGGCACCGTCACCGTCACCACCTTGTGGTGGCTCGCCCACCGGCACGACCCGGCCCGGATCCCGCTACCCCGCCTCCGGCGCCAGAAGCAGCCGTACGACGCGGCGTGGAGCGCGGCGAACCATCGTCGTCACGTCCCCGTCCGGCGGGCCGTCTTCGTCTGCGCCATGCTGCTTCTGCTCCTGCCGCTGGTCATCTGGAAACAGCCCCGCCGGCTGCTGGAAGGACTCGCGCTCGAGTCGCTGCGGCTGGTGACCCCCCGTGCCGAGGTCACCGTGCAGGGCGTTCCCGAAGCGCACTTCCCGGCGATCGGAATCGGACTGCTCGCCGTAGCGCTGAGCGCGGTCCTGCTCTGGGGCTGGACGAAGCCGTGGCCGGCTCTCGCCGCGATCATCGGCACCGGCATAGTAGTCGCAACCGCCGCGCACCTGCTGTGTCCCGGCCGGATCACCAGCGGTCAGCTGACCGGGCTGCTCGTCGTCTGGGCGTCCTGCATGGCGGTCGTCACCGTCTTCCTACCTGTTACCGAGCAGTCCCCGGATCGGGTCTGACGCCGCCCGGCGCTCACCGGTCAGGGTGCGCCGGACAAACTCCAGCAGCAGTGCCCATTTGAACGCCTGCTGTGCGTTGTCCGCGGCTGCGGAATGCCCACCCTCGACGTTCTCGTGGTAGGTGACGTCGTGGCCGTACTCGCGCAGCCGGGCGACCATCTTGCGGGCATGGCCGGGATGGACCCGGTCGTCGCGGGTCGAGGTGAGAAAGAGCGACGGCGGGTACGCCGTGCCCCGTCGGATGTTCTGGTACGGCGAGTACTCCCGCAGAAACGCCCAGTCCGCCGGATCGTCGGGGTCACCGTACTCGGCCATCCAGGAGACTCCAGCGAGCAGCTTGTGATATCGGCGCATGTCCAGCAGCGGCACCTGCCCGACGATCGCGCCGAACAGCTCCGGGCAGCGGGTCAACATCACGCCCATCAGCAGCCCGCCGTTGCTGCCGCCGTAGGCGCCGAGCCGGTCCGGGCTGGACAGGCCACGGGCGACCAGGTCGGTGGCGACGGCGGCGAAGTCATCGTAGGCGCTGAGCCGGTTCTCCCGCAGCGCGGCGGTGTGCCAGCGCGGTCCGTACTCGCCGCCGCCCCGGATGTTGGCGACCACGAAGCTGCCGCCCCGGGCCAGCCAGCCAGCACCGACGACGCCGCTGTAGGTCGGGGTCCAGGCGATCTCGAAACCCCCGTACCCGGTCATCAAGGTGAGCCCGGCCGCCGGTCCGGGCGGGCTGGTCTCGCCCGGTGTGACCAGGAAGTACGGCACCTCGGTGCCGTCGGCGGAGACGGCGAAGAACTGCCGGACGGTCATCTGGTCCGCGTCGAAGAATGCCGGACCGGTCTTGACCGGCCGCATCGGCCCGTCAACGGTGCCGTGCAACAGCGTCGGTGGCCGGATGAACCCGGCGGTGTGCAGCAGGAACTCGTCGCCTCGGTCCGGCTCGGTGTCGGCCACATCGGTGTGGTCGAATCCGCCGGCGTCGGGCAGCGCGCGCCGCCGCCAGCCGTCGTCGCCGGGGGTCAGTACGGTGATCTCGCTACGGACGTCGGTGAGGGTGACCAGCAGCAGATGGTTGCGGGTCCAGGCGTGGTAGCTGTAGGCGGAGCGCTCGGTCGGCTCGAAGACCGCGGTCAGCTCCCGTTTGCCGGCCAGGAACTCGTCGACCGGGGTGACCAGCACCGCGCCGGCCGGGTAGGTAGTGTCACCGGCCTGCCAGTCGCTGCGCAGCTCAATCAGCAGCCACTGCCGATGCAGGTCGATCTCGGCGTCCGAGGGCACGTCGACCAGGCCCCAACCGCCGTCGGGCCGCAGCAGGTAGGTCCGGTTGCGGAAGAACTCGGTGCGCCGTACCGCCAGGTCACGCTCGTAGCCGGCGGTCGGGTCGTGTACCACGGAGACGGTGACATCGTCGACCTCGCCGGCGAACGCCAGCGGGGCGTCGGCCAGCGCGGTGCCGCGCTGCCAGCGCCGGATGGTCCGCGGGTAGCCGGATTTGGTGACGGTGCCGGGCCCGAAGTCGGTGCCCACGTAGATGTGGTCGCGGTCGATCCAGCAGACGGTGCTCTTCGCCTCCGCGACGATGAAGCCGTCCGGCACGAAGTCGCGGGTGGTCAGGTCGAACTCGCGGACCACCGCGGCGTCCGATCCGCCCCGGGACAGCACCACCAGGCACCGGTCGTACCCGGGCCGCAGCACGTGGGCGCCCTTCCAGACCCAGTTCTCCCCTTCGACCCGGGCGAGTTCGTCGAGGTCGAGCAGGATCTCCCAGCTCGGCTGCGGCCGACGGAACTCGTCGAGGGTGGCCCGCCGCCACACCCCGCGGGGATGTCCGGCGTCCTGCCAGAAGTTGTAGAGGTGGTTTCCGCGCCAGGTCGGGTCGGGGATCTTGTCGGCGGAGTCGAGCACCTGCTTGATCTGGTCCCGCAGCTGGGTGAACCCCGGCTCGGCGGTCCAGCCGGCGGTGGTCTCCGCGTTTCGGTCGCGCACCCAGTCCAGGGCAGCGTCACCGAGCACCTCCTCCAACCAGAGGTACGGATCGCCGCCGTGCGACACCCGGCCGTCCATCACCATCCGTCTTCCTCCCCGCCCCCGGCCCGCTCTACGGGGGTACGCACCAGGATAGGCAAACTCGTCGTACCGCACCGCCCAGCAGAGGGTGCTGTCTCAAGGCCGGCTGCGAACGTCGCCGCCGAAGCTGGACACTGGACGCTACCGTGACGGTCGGACAAGATTGACGCACGTCCAACCTGCAGACGTGCGACCGGTGATCCGTCCGGGCCGGGTGGCGCAGACGGTTGGGGTGGGAGTGGACCGGCGACGATCGGGGCTGACAGATGAGCAGCATGCAGGAGGCGCAGCGGGCACACGCCCAGCAGGTGCACGCCCAGCACCGGGCCCAGGCCTTCGCGTACCGTCAGCATCAGCAGATGGTCTGGGAGGCGGAGAACGCCCGGCAGGCCGCCGAGCAGGTCGCCACCGAGGACGAACGCCAACGCAAGCGTCTCTACACCGAGGCCCGTGCGGCGAAGGTCGCGGCGGCCAACGCGAACCTGCGGTCGCGGGTAGCCGAGCTGGAGGAGCTGCTCGCCGACACCCTGGCCGTCGACGACCACATCGACCTCGAACGGCTCAAGCGCAGCAGCACCCCACCGCCGTTCGATCCCGGTGATCTCGCCGTACCGCTGGCCGCACCGCAGTGGTCCGACTTCGCCCCGCCGGAGCCGGCCGGTCTGGGCCGAATGTTCGGCGGCGAGGTCCGCCACCAGCAGCAGGTCGCCGAGGCGCGACAGGCGTTCGAGCAGGCCACCGCGAAACACGAGGCGGCGGAGGCGCAGCGGCGCCGCCGGCTGGCCGCAGCCGAGGAAAAGTACCGTCAGCAGTGCGAGAAGCTGGCCGCCAAGATCGCCGCGCACAACGCGGCGATCGATCGGTTCTCCGCCGTCTTCGCCGCCGCCGACCCGAAGGCCGTCGTCGAGTACTTCGGGCTGGTGCTCGGAAACTCCGTCTACCCGGACGACTTCCCGCAGCGTTACCGGCTCGCCTACCTGCCCGAGTCCCGTCAGTTGGTGGTCGAGTACCACCTGCCGGCGGTCGAGGTCGTGCCCCGGATCCGGGAGTACCGTTACCAGCCGGCCGACGACGAGGTGACGGCGGTCGGCCGCTCGGCGACCGAAATCGCCGACCGGTACGCCGACCTCATCACCCAGATCACCCTGCGTACGGTGCACGAGTTGTACGAGGCGGACCGTACCAGGCTGCTGGAGACTGTCTGTATCAACGGCATCGTCGAACGGATCGACCCGGCCACCGGCCGACCGGCCCGGCCCTGCCTGGTCAGTCTGCGTACCACCCGGGACGAGTTCGTCGCGATCAACCTGGCCAACGTCGACCCGGCTGCCTGCCTGCGCCGGCTCGGCGCACGGATCTCCGCCGACCCGGTGGATCTGGCGTCGGTGCCCGCCATTGTCGACTTCGACCAGGTCGACAAGCGGTTCGCCAATGAGATCGACGTCCTCGCCGACCTGGACCAGCGACCAGACCTGCTGACCACACCGGCTGACCAGTTCGAGCAGCTGATCGCCGACCTGTTCACCAAGCTCGGGCTGCAGGTACGCCAGGTACGTACGACGGCCGACGGCACGGTGGAGTGCATGGCGCACGATCCCCGCCCGTTGTTCGGCGGCACGGTCGTCGTGCTGGCTCGGCGCGGCGGCGGAACCATGGACGTGTCTGCGGTCCGTGACCTGTTCGGCGTCGTCCAGGCGGAGAACGCCTCGAACGGCATCCTGGTGACCACCGCCGGCTACACCTCGGCGGCCTTCGACTTCGCTTCCGGAAAGCCGTTGGAGCTGATCGACGGCTCGGCGCTGCTGCACATGCTCGCCGAGACCGGCGGGGTCAAGGCCCGCATCGACCGCCGGGCCTGAGCCGCGACCGTCGCGGGTCAGCGGGTCAGCGGGTCAGCGGGTCAGCGGGTCAGCGGGTCAGCGGGTCAGCGGGGAAAGTACCGGTCCAGGAAGTCGTTGTGGAACACTCCGGTTGGGTCGTAGCGGGTTAGCAGGTCGGCGAAGTCGTCCCACCGCGAGTACCTGCCGGCGAGTTCGTCCCGGCCGATACCGAACAGCTTGCCCCAGTGCGGTCGGGGGGCGTACGGCGCCAGCGCCTGCTCGACCGCGGCGATCACCGGCGTCACCGCCGTAGCATCCGCGACCCAGGTGAAGTGGATCGCGACGCTGTCCCGCGAATGGTTCATGCTCAGCCACAGTTCGTCGGCGGCGACGGTACGAATTTCGCAGACCTGCAGCACGGGCGCGACCCGGTCGCGAATCCGGGCCACCGCGTCGAGGGCGTCTACCACGTCGCCGGCCGCTACCAGGTATTCCGACTGTAGTTCGGCACCGCTGCTCGGAGTGAAGTCGAGCCGGAAGTGCGGCAACCTGGTGTGCCACGGACCGGCCACCCCCAGCTGGCTGGTGCAGTTTTCCACCGGCATTCCGGGCACCGGGTGGCGGGGGCCGTCGGCGGCGGCGAGCCCCAACCCGGCGGCGTCGACCGGCGGATGGTCGTGGTCGGTGCGCCGTTTCACCCACACCTGGTCGATACCGGTCCCGGTCCAGTCGGTGAACATGCTGACGCTGTAGCCGCTGGCCTGGAGTCGGTCCCATCCGGCGACGAGCGCGTCGCGGGACAGCCCGTGATAGACGTACTGCGCCACATCGAAGGTCGGCTCGATCGACAGGGCAACGCTGGTGACCACGCCGAGCCCGCCGAGACCGACCACCGCGCCGGCGAAATCGGGATGGGACTGGTCCAGCCGGACCAGGTCTCCGTTGGCGGTCACCAACTCCACCGCCCGTACGGCGGTGGCGAGGTTGCCGTTGCCGCGCCCGGAGCCATGGGTAGCGGTCGTGCAGGCACCGGCGACCGAGATGTGCGGCAGCGAGGCCAGGTTGTGCAGCGCGTACCCGTGGGCGTGCAGGTGTTCGGCAAGCTCGCCGTAGCGGACACCGCCGCCGGCGGTGACCGTCAATGTCTCGGAGTCGACCGTCACCTCGGCGGGCAGGCCGGCGAGCGAGACGAGGTCTCCGTCGGTGTCGGCGATCCGGTTGAACGAGTGCCCGGTGCCGAGCACCCGCAGCCGGGCCGATCTGCCTACCACCTGTCGCAGTTCGTCGACGGTGGTCGGGCGATGGACGTGACGCGCGGCGAAGGTTACGTTACGCGCCCAGTTGGTGACCACAGCGGCCATCAGCCCGTTCTCCTCTCGCCGACCCGCCTCACCGTACCCTGGACCGACGCAAGCTACGGTCGCGCCGGAGGAGGTCCCATGCGGGTGGCGGTGTTCAGCACCAAGCCGTACGACAAGCGGTTCCTGGCCGCCGCGAACGCCGAGGCCGGTCACGACCTGGTGTTCCTGGAGCCGAGGTTGTCGGCGGACACCGCACCGTTGGCCGACGGCTGCGACGCGGTCTGCGCGTTCGTCAACGACGACCTCAACGCACCGGTGCTGGAGACGCTGGCCGGCGGCGGGGTCCGGCTGGTCGCGCTGCGCTCGGCCGGGTTCAACCATGTCGATCTGGCCACCGCGCGCCGGCTCGGGCTGACCGTCACCCGGGTGCCGGGCTACTCGCCGCACGCGGTCGCCGAGCACTGTGCCGGGCTGATCCTGGCGCTCAACCGCAAGATCCATCGCGCCTACAACCGGGTCCGGGAGCACAACTTCGCCCTCAACGGGCTGCTCGGTTTCGACCTGCACGGCCGGACCGTCGGCGTCGTCGGCACCGGCAAGATCGGCGTCCGGTTCATTCGGATCATGGCCGGGTTCGGCTGCCGGGTGCTCGCCGCCGACCCGTACCCGTCGGACGAGGCCATCGCCGCCGGCGCCAGTTACGTCCCGTTGCCGACGCTGCTCGCCGAGTCGGACATCACCACCCTGCACTGTCCGCTCACCCCTGACACCCATCACCTGATCGACGAGGACCGGATCGCGCAGATGCGCGACGGCGTGATGCTGATCAACACCAGCCGGGGCGCGCTGGTCGACACCGCCGCCGTGATCCGCGGTCTGAAGAGCGGCAAGATCGGCCATCTGGGCCTCGACGTGTACGAGGAGGAGGCCGATCTGTTCTTCGAGGACCTGTCCGACCAGATGCTGCGCGACGACCTGTTCTCTCGGCTGGTCACCTTCCCCAACGTGCTGATCACCGGCCATCAGGCGTTCTTCACCGAGGAGGCGCTGCACAACATCGCCACCACCACCGTCGGCAGCCTGACCGCGTACGAGCGGGAGGGCACCCCGGCGGACATCCAGCCCGACGCCCTGGTGCGCTGACCGACGAACCCCGTACGCGGGCGTCCGGGCCCAGCGCCGGCCGCGGCCCGGTCCGATCCGGCCGGGAGCAGACAGTGTCGAAGTCATGGCTGAAGGCCGGCCGGCCGGTTCCCCGTGCCCGCCGGTTCACACCGGTTAGCTTCCCACGTCTGCGGAAACTCTTCACCTTGACGGATGCTCAGCCCGGGCCGGCCCGGCAGCGCGGCCCGGTCGGCCGATCAAGGGGCAGGACCAGGAGCGCACCGAGAGTCAGGAGTGACGCCATGGGGTACCTCACCACGCAGGACGGCAGCCAGCTCTACTACAAGGACTGGGGTTCCGGCCCCGCCATCGTGTTTTCACACGGCTGGCCGCTGACCGCCGACGCATGGGACGGCCAACTGCTGTTCCTCGCCCAGCAGGGGTTCCGGGTCATCGCGCACGACCGGCGTGGGCACGGCCGGTCCAGCCAGTCGCCCGAGGGCAACGATATGAACGGCTACGCCGACGACCTTGCCGCGGTGATCGAGGCGCTCGGCCTGACCGACGCCACGCTGGTCGGGCACTCCACCGGTGGTGGTGAGGTGGCCCGGTACATCGGCCGGTACGGCACCGGACGGGTGGCGAAGGTGGTGCTCATCTCCGCCGTACCGCCGATCATGGTGCAGACGCCGGACAACCCGGACGGGCTGCCGCTGGCCGTGTTCGACGAGATGCGGGCCAACCTGGCCCACGACCGAGCGCTGTTCTACCGGGATCTGGCGATCAAGTTCTACGGCGTGAACCGGCCAGGTGCCGAGGTATCCGACGGCATCCTGCACCAGTTCTGGTCGTGGAGCATGCAGGCCGGGCTGTGGAGCGCGTACCAGAGTGTGGCGGCGTTCTCGGAGACCGACTTCCGTGACGACCTCGCCGCCTTCGACGTCCCCACCCTGGTGATGCAGGGCGACGACGACCAGATCGTGCCGATCGGGAACGCTTCGATGAAGACCGCCCAACTGGTGTCCGGCGCCCAGGAGGTCTATTATCCGGGCGCCCCGCACGGTATCACCGCCACCCACCAGGACCAGGTCAACCAGGATCTGCTCACGTTTTTAAAGAGCTGAGCCCGGCACCGGCCGCGTTCGTCGGCCTTAACCGACTCCGTCACAAGAAGCCGAGCGGTCCGTTTCGCCAGGACCGCTCGGTCCCCGCTGGCGACCACCTCTGCCTGCCCGACATCGGCCAGCACACCGGGGATTCAACCGCACTGCCACGTTTGTCCGGGTCCGTGGCGCCAACGCCAGCCCGACGAGCCGCAACTTCCGACCGGGCGTCCGCAGCAATGAGATCGACAGAGCCGCCGGCGGTGTCCGGCTGCTGGATCCGCCGATGCCGGGCCGCTTCGACCAGCACCGCGCGGCCGAATGACGACATCCCGACTACCAGCAGCCGACTGAGCCGTACGGTCGGCATCGGGTCCTGCCGGAACAACCAGCGGGCGGCGAGCTCGTATCACCCATAGACGCCAGTCGGCTACCGAACGCTTGACCATCACATTTCACGGTGAAGTGGGAAAATCTGCCTTGGTGCCACTGGTCCGTCACCACGCACACCGACCGGATAAGATTCCTTCGCCGGGGCGGTAGCTCAGCCGGTCAGAGCAGGGGACTCATAATCCCTCGGTCGCGGGTTCGAGCCCCGCCCGCCCCACTACCAGGTACAGCGTTCCGCGAACCGGATCCGGTTCTCGAGTGTTGCCGGTTGACGCCATGGGCCATTTGCATCCACAGCGGACTGCCGCCCAGCGACAGCACCACGGCGGCGAACAGGACGGCGGCCGGAGACCGGGGAGGGGGACAGAGGCGCTCGGGGCACCAACCACATCGTGCAGCGCAGCCCGGACGGCAGCAAGCCGGGGTTACCCGAACCTGTACATCACGTTCGTTGACGTGCGCGACGTCGCCGCCGCCCGCGCGCTGGCCATGATCACGCCCGGTGCCGCCGGTTAGTGGTTCCTGCTCTCCGGCGGCCCGGCGATCGCGATCAAGCAGGTCGGCGTCCTATTAGAGGCCAACCTCGGCGACGCGGACAAGCGGGTGCCCGCCCGAACCATACCCAATCCCGTCGTGCGGGTGGCGGCCCTGTTCAACAGGGCGTTCCGGGGCGATCCTCGCCGCCGCAACCACCGTGCCCGACAAGGGTTTTGGTCAAGAAGTGTGTCAAGCCCCGGGTTTGATGGAGAGTTGGTTAGCTGGTTTTCAGGGTTGCGGTGACCGGGTGGGTCATCGCGTGTAGCGCTTCGTACTCGGCGGGCGGGACGTGTCCGAGTTCGCCGTGGA